>DASXCO010000192.1 GCA_036491125.1 Acidimicrobiales bacterium
CTGCTCCTTGATGTCGCTGGCGTGGGTGACGACCACGACCTGTCGGAACCTCCCCCGCAGGCGTTCCAGGGCCAACAGCATGCGCTCCTTGCGATCCTCGTCGAGGGGCCCGAAGACCTCGTCGAGCACCAGCAGGCCGACCGCGCCGCCGGACTGGAAACGCACCTGCTCGCTGATCGCCACCCGAAGCGACAGGTTCGCCAGATCGGTCTCCGAGCCCGAGAAGCGGTCCATGCCGTAGACCACCCCCTGATCGCAGATCTGGATCTCGTAGGTCTCGGGGTCGACGTTCAGCAGGTCGTACTCGTGGTCAGTGAGCTCGGCAAATAGCTCGGCGGCTTGGGCCGACAGCCGTGGGCCCGCCGTGGCCACCACCGAGTTGCGGAAGCTGCTGAGCAACTCGGCCAGCCGCCCGACGTGACGGACGTCCTCGCCCAGGTCGTCGATCATGGCGTGCTGCTCCTCGGCCTCGGCCACCCGCTTGCCCTCGGACTCGGCGTGCGCCAGAGCCCGCTCAGCCGCCAAGCCGGCCCCACGAGCGTCGCCCGTCACAGCCGACGCCCTCGTCGACGCCTCCTCACGGGCCCGGTAGGCGGCTGCCAGCTCGTCGGCCGAATGCCCGAGCTCGGCGACCTGCCGGCGCAGCCCGACCAGGCGCTCGTCGGTCTCCTCGAGCTGTGCCTGCGCGCCCGCCAGTTCCGCGGTGGCCACCTGCCGCCGTTCCAAGCGGCCGTTCAGACGGGCGCACTCGGCGACGGCGGCTCGTCCCGTTCCCACCGCGCCCTTGAGATCGCCGACCAGGCTGGAGAGCAGCGTGGCGTCGACCAGCGGCTCCGACGAGGTCACATCCAGCGGGGCAGGGACCGCCGCCAGCACGGCGGTGACCGGCGCCCGCCAGGCACTACCCGAGTCGGCGACCTTCTTATCCACGGTCTCGATGGCCGCCCCGAGGTCCGACACCGCCGACTCTCGACGCTCCACGACGCGCAGCCACCGCTCCCAGTGCTCGCGGGCGGCCCGGACCTCCTGGCGGAGATCGCTGGCGCGCCGGTCTGCCTGCCGAGCACGGGTCGCGGCTTCGACCTGCTGGCTCTTCAGATGGACGACCGCGGTCTCGGCCTCG
The DNA here is from genome assembly GCA_036491125.1 of Acidimicrobiales bacterium. Classification (NCBI taxonomy): domain Bacteria; kingdom Bacillati; phylum Actinomycetota; class Acidimicrobiia; order Acidimicrobiales; species Acidimicrobiales bacterium. The sequence continues at coordinate 1,124 of DASXCO010000192.1, forward strand.
GCCAGCTCGGCCGCCCGGTGGTGTTGGACCTGCTCGAAGGCGCCGCCGAGGGGCTGGCCGCACGTCGGGCAGTGTGCCTCTCCCGACAGCTGCGACGAGCGGGCCACAGCCTGCTGGGCCCGTTCGCGCTCGGCCGTCGCCCCGGCAAGCTGTCCGTCCAGACCGGCGGCGTCGGATCGAGATCGGTCGGCCTGCAGACGGGCGTCCTCGGCGGCTTGTTCGTCCGGGGCGTCGGGACGGATCGGGAGTCGGATGGTCGCCAGCGCTTGGTGGGTCCGCACGACCGACTCGACCAGGTCGAGTACCTCTTCGGACTCGCTCAGCCCCTCCGCAACGTGCTGCAGCTCAGTCAGCCGCCCAGCGGCTCCCTCGAGCTCGACCAGCTCGGCCGCCAGCTCCTCGGCCCGGCGCCGGGCAGCGTCGTGCTCGCCCCGCACCGCCCGGCCTCGCTCGACGAGGAGATCATGCTGCTGACGAACGACTTCACGCCGCTCACAGTCGACCCGTGCCCCGTCGAGGTCCGTTGCCGCTTCCTCGGCGGCCGCCTCGGCAGCCCGGCCGTCCCGAACGGCCGCCTCGGCCGCCGACTCCGCCTCGGCGAGCCCGACGCGGAGCGGATCGAGGTCAGGCACCATCTGGCGCAGGCGCTGGAGCTGGTCGTCGGCCACCCGGGCATCCCGACGGGCCCGGTCTCGAGCCAGCTCGAGGGGCGTGATGCCCAGGAGCTGGAGCACGAGACGTCGCCGTTCCGCCGGGCTCTGCTCGCTGAAGGCCGCCAACTGCTTCTGCTCGGCGAACACTGAGGCACGAAATGCGGCGTCGTCCATCCCCAGCACGGAATGGACGTAGCGGGTCGTGTCCCGAGCACCCTCGGCCACCTGGAGACGATCGCAGTAGGCCTCGGCCTTGATGGTGTGGTTGGCGCCCGAGATCGTGCGTCGCACCAAATAGAGGTGGTCTTCGTGCTCGAGCTCCACCTCGACGACGCAGTCGGCCCCGACACCCGTGGTCCGGATCTCGTCCTTGGTCGTGCGGCTCCGTCCGTAGAGGGCGAAGGGGATGCTCTCGACGAGCAGGCTCTTCCCGGCCCCGTTCGGCCCATAGACGCCGACCAACCCGGCGGGCAGCTCGAGGTCGACGGGGTCCTCGAACGTCCGGTAGTTGCGCAGGTACAGGCGGGTGATCTTCACGCGCCCGCCTCCTCGACGGCGCGGGCCAGGTACTCGGCTCCGCCCCTGTCGATGCGCTCCCGATCGAAGCCGGTCAGGTCCTGGCCGGCGATGTAGCGGGCCCAGCGCGCCGGCATCGAGTCCAGCTCGACCGCCTCGACCTCGGCGCTCACCCCGGCGAAACGAGGCTCGAGCTTGCACCAGAGGGCGCCGCGGTGGGCCTCCCGCACGCTGTCAGTGTCCAGGAGGCGGTATGCCTCGGGGTCGACGCCGTCCATGAACAGCCTGGCCACCGCCCCCTCGGGCACACTCGACACTCGATCCAGGACGGCCTGTTGCAGCTCGCGGGGCCCGAGCCCGAGCGCCTCCACCGTCTCCAAGGTGACGAGCGCTCGCTGGCTCTCGACGGGCACATGGCGGCACTCACCCGAGTCGGTGTCGAGCAGGACGATCCCCTTTGGCCGCTGCGGATCGTCGGCGAACGAAAACGTCTCGGTCGATCCGGCGTACCACATGCCCGGTCGCACCGTGGTGTGGATATGAAAGTGGCCGAGCAGCACCAGGTCGGCCCGGATGCGCCCGGCGTCGACCTCGATCTCGTTGATGTCGGCGTACCGGGGCTCGACCTGGGACACGCGGGGATGGGTGAGCAGCAGGTTGGTCCGGTCCAAGCTGCGCTCGGCGTGGGCCCGGTCAAGTGCCTCGAGGGTCGCGTCCAGCGTGAGCATCTGGGGCACGGCGTGGACCACCAGGCCGGGGAGCTCGAAGCGCTCGTAGGCGAGCCGGTGGGCGAAATGCATGCCATCGAAGGCGTCGGCCAGGGCCGAGTACGGGCTCCCCGTTCCCGGTAGCCGAGGGGTGTCGTGGTTCCCCGTGATGACCACTGCGGCGATCCCGTGCTCACGGATCCTGGCCAACCCCCGCTGGGCCACCCGGAACGAGCGGTACGTCGGGCGCGGATGGTCGAACACGTCACCCAGCCAGACGATCAGGTCCGGCTCCTCGGCAAGGGCGACGTCGATGGCGGCCTCGAACGCCAGCTCGAAATCCCGCTCGCGCTGGTTGACTCCCTCGGGCGTCGTCACCGGGTAGTACGAGCGCCCAAGATGGGCGTCGCCGACCGCTGCCACCCGCATGATCAGTCCACCAAGGCGGCGACGTTGGCCGCGGCGGAGAACCGGGGAGCAGGCGCCGGGTCACAGGCGCGCACGGCGTCGTCATAGAGATGCACCGTGGCCGGGACGGCGAAGGGCGCCTCCAGGTTCACCAGCAGGCACTCGCCCGGCATGAGGGTCTGTATCTCGGGTCCGAGGCCGGAGAGGTCCTGCTTGGAGGAGGCCCGGAGGATGTTGCGGTCCTTCTCGTCGGCGAGACCGAGCACGAAGAACGTGTTGAACTGGCTCAACAGCTCGTCGTCGAGCAGCTTCGGCTGCTGGGTGATGGCGCAGAGGCCGACCTTGAACTTGCGTCCCTCCCGGGCCAGTCGGGGGAACACGTTGGACTCGCGATCCTTGGTGGACCTGAGGACCCGCTGCGCCTCCTCGAGCACGACGGTCACCACTGGCAGCCGCTCGTGGTCCTCGGGATCGTCGAGATACGCGGTCGACCACTCGTCCATCACACGGCGGGCGAGGAAGGAGGCGACGAGAACCTCCTCGGTCGACCCGAGCCCGCTCACGTCGACGAGCACCACCCGACCGCTGCGAAGGTCTCGCAGCACGGCCGCGCCTACCGACACGGCAGGGTCGGTCGCCACACACGGCAGGTCGACGATGCGGCGCGCCCGGCGGTGCACGACCTGGAGCGTGTTGAGCGCCACCCGGCCGTTCAGCTCGACGTCACGGAAGCCGGCCAGGTCGTCCAGGTGCGCGAACTCCAGCAACCACGAGAGACCGTCGGCCCGGTAGAAGCGCTCCAGCTCGAACAGCGCCTCCTCCTGGCTACGGGACCAGTCGTACGCGGTGCGGAGGTCGTCGACGCTCAACTCGGCGAGGCTCACCCGGAGGCTCGTCGTGCCCGGCAGCGACCGAGCTGCGTAGGTGCGCAACGCCTCGGACGCCCAGGGGTGGCGACCCAACGCCGACCGATACTCACCATGGGGATCGACGAGCAGGAGCCCGTAGCGACCCTGGCGACGCATCACGGCGCCGGCCAACACCTGCATGAGGTTCGACTTTCCCATGCCGGTGGTGGCGAAGATGCCGACGTGGCTAGCCAGGCTCGCACCGGAGATCCCCACCTCGACATCGACCTCGGTCTCGCCGCTCCGCAGCTGGCCGATCGCCAGGTCCCCCATGCGGCTGCGCAGGAAGGCGAAGTCGGCAGGCTCGGGGGCAACGACCCGACTGAACTGTGTGGGCAGGCTCTTGGGCTTGCGGAACGACCGCCCGTCGGGAGTCACGTATCCGAGGCACCGGCACTCGGCCACGCGGTAGGTGCGCCGGCCGCGGTCGTAGAGGGGATGCGAGTCGGCTGACCCGATCACGTCGTCGGCGAGCAGCGTGCCGGCCACCCGTTCGGCCCAGCCCGGCTCGCGGTGCTCCGTCCCGTAGGTGACGTCGACGATCCGGAACAGGTAGCGCCGTCCCGTCGTGTCGTCGATCCCCACCAGGATCTCGCCGAGAAACAGGTCCTCGTCCGGCGCGGCGCGAAAGATCCCCTCGAGCACGTTCTTCCCGAACAAGCGGCCCCTCGGACCGGCCATCTCGCTCACGCCCGCTCCATGAGTCGGTGGCGGTCGGCGAAGGCCCGCTCCCTGACCTCGAGGCCGACCCCAGCCTCGTTGAGGTGCTCGTCCAGGGCCAGCCAGGCCTCCTGACGCACCCAGTGGGGGCAGGCAGCGAGGCCGTCGGCCACGGCCAGCGGGTAGGGATAGCCGGGGAAGGCGGCGTCATCGGAGACAGCTGCGAGGGCGGCGAGCACCGGCTCGGGCGACGTCCCTGCGGGAATGTCGATGCGGAACGAGAAGCGCGCCGCGGGGTCGAGCCTGGCCGCCACGAGCTGGACTGCGAGCGCGGACGTTGGCCGGTCGCGCGCCTCGGCCTGGTAGCTGCTGTCATCGGCCGGGCGGCTGCTGGCGACCGGCGCCCACCAGCGGGCGTCGGCACCGAACGCCTCCTCGGCCTCCGATTCGAGCTGCCCCAGGAGGGGCGCCCCGCCGCGGGAGAGCGACGAGTGCTTGGTCACGCCGACGACCAGCACACCTCGCTGGCTCCCCCGTTCCAGCAGCGCACCGACGTAATCGGTCGGGATTCGCCAGTCGGGCCACAGGTCGCCGTCGACGAGTACCAGCGCCCCCTCGTCGGCCTCGTCGACGCAGCGCTCGACGGCGTCCCACTCCCACCGGTCGCGTACGAGGTTCGCGTCTACGGCGGTGTCGTGCCTGAGGGGTAGATCCAGCTGGGCGAGCGCCGCCCGGCTCTCGACGCCTCCCAGCAGATAGGCACGCAGCGGCTCGGCGTCCTGCTGCACGCAGACACCGGCCCGGAACCGCACCCGAGACGTCCTGGTCATCACGACCTGGAGGCAACGGGCGTCGGCCACCACAGCCTGGCCGCCGTCGACGGCCCACACGTCGCAGGGCGCCTCCCCCTTCGGCAAGGGCCGCGGCCGGATCACCTGCTCGAAATCGAGACCTGGCTCACCGGGAGCAGCCATGCCCTCGCCGCCGGTCGTGAGCAGGGTCGCCAGGCGGGTCGCAGCCGACTCGATGGTGGCTGCCTCGATCGTGGGTGTCTCCACGGGATCGAGCGTCTCAGGAGGGTGTGACACTCGGTCCAGCTTACAGCTATGTAATTACACGGCACTGCCCATGCCCCGACCCCGCACCTGGTGACGACCGGCCTGCCAGATGGGATCATTGAAGCGACGGTGAGTCGGCCGGGTGGTCGCGGCTCGGGTTCGTTCCGACGGAGACCGGGTCGAGGAAGGTCGGGGCTCCGCAGGGCAGGGTGCTGGCTAGGCGCCAGTCG
>DASXCO010000193.1 GCA_036491125.1 Acidimicrobiales bacterium
GTCGAGCTGCGACAGCAACTCGCCAACCTCGAAGAGCAGAGAGGAACCGCCGTCGTCGCCACCTCGGTCGGTGGACTCACACCGGCCGATCGGGTGCTCCTGCTGGCCCGGGCGTACCGGCACCTCTCCGGCTCTGGAGAAGGCCGCGCTCCCGAGACGGTCATGGAGCAGGTGCTCGACGCCGTCGGGAAGGAGGCGGGCGAGCCCACCAACGCAGTTCAGCTCGCCGAGGCCTTCGCCCTTCTCGCCAGCCCGCCCTGACGATCCAGGTGTGGCTGAAATCTTGACGCGAATGGTCATAATTGGAATGGTGTCGCAAGCTCGGCCGAAAGGAGCCCCGTGGCCCTCTCCAGCACCGACCCGACCTTCTACCGCACAGCCCGGGACGCGGCAGCAGCGGCGCCCGAGCAACTCGCCTATGTGGCCGCGTTCAGCAGAGGACAGGGCAGCCGACCGGATGCGCTGACGGTCGTCGACGTGGACAAGAGCTCCACGGAGTTCGGCCAGGTGGTCGGCTGGCTCGACATGCCGAATCCGGGCGACGAGCTCCACCACTTCGGTTGGAACGCGTGCAGCTCGGCCCTGTGCCACACGGGGCACGACCCCAATCACATGGAGCGCCGGTATCTCCTCGTCCCCGGCATCCGCTCGTCGCGCATCCATGTGATCGACACCAAGCCCGACCCGCGCCAGCCGCGTCTCGTGAAGGTCGTCGACGCCGACGAGCTGGCCAGGGCGGCCGGCTACTCGAGGCCCCACACGCTCCACTGCGGACCGGACGGACTGTACCTGAGCGCGCTGGGCGGCCCCGGAGGGGACGGGCCGGGGGGCATCGCCATGCTCGATCACGAGACCTTCGCCGTGCTTGGCCAGTGGGAGCTCGACCGGGGACCCCAGTGGCTGGCCTACGACTTCTGGTGGCACCTCAACGAGGGCGTGATGGTAACCAGTGAATGGGGAACCCCGGGGATGATCGAAGACGGGATCGTCCCGGAGCTGCTGCTCGGTCGCAAGTACGGCCACGCCATCCACTTCTGGGACCTGCGCGAGCGCCGTCACCTCCAGACCGTCGACCTGGGCGACAACCAGCAGATGACTCTCGAACTGCGTCCCGCTCATGATCCGGCGAAGGCCTACGGCTTCGTCGGGGTTGTGGTGAACGTCGAGGATCTCTCGGCCTCGGTCTGGGCCTGGCACCGGGAGGGCGGCAACTGGGGCGTCACCAAGGTCATCGAGATCCCAGCCGAGCCGGCTGACGCCAGCGCGCTCCCCCCGCTGCTCCAGTCCTTCGGCGCCGTCCCTCCCCTCGTCACCGACATCGATCTGTCGGTCGACGACCGATACCTGTATGTGTCGTGCTGGGGCACGGGCGAGATGCGTCAGTACGACGTGTCGGATCCGCTTTCGCCGACACTCACCGGATCGGTTCGCATCGGGGGAATAGCTGGTCGCACGCCTCATCCGGCGTCCGACGGACCGCTCAGTGGCGGCCCCCAGATGGTCGAGGTCAGCCGCGACGGCCGGCGGGTCTACTTCACCAACTCGCTCTACGGTGCCTGGGACGATCAGTTCTACCCGGATGGCCTCGGGTCCTGGATGGCCAAGCTCGACGTCGACCCGGGCGGCGGGATCGCCTTCGATCCCGAGTTCTTCGTCACCGACTTCCGGGGTCTGAGGGTCCACCAAGTCCGTCTCCAGGGCGGAGACGCCTCCTCGGACTCCTACTGCTACTCCTGACCGGGGCCTCCCGCTCGCGCGCGGTCGGCCAGCGCCGGCAGAATGAGGTGCATGGGACGCCTCGCCCCCCGGCTCGCCGCCGTGCTGGCGGTCGCGGGTTGCCTGGGCGCAATGGCCGTGGCCGGCGGGTTCGGGCTCGAGGCGGCAATGGCGGATCCCGCGCCACCCCCGTCGACGACCACGACCACGTCATCGACGACGACCACCACGTCGCCGACCACCACCACGGCACCCCGGACCACCACTACCGGACCGCCGGCGACGACCGCCACGACCAGCGTGCCGCAGACGACGACCGTCCCGGCGCCCACATCGGTTCCCAGCACCGTTCCTCCCATCAGCACCACGGTGCCCCAGGACCAGGGGGGGTCGAACGTCGCCGCCGGCCTGGCCGTGGTCGTCAGCACAGGGGACGGCCTGATGGTGAGGAGCACCGACGGGACCGAGAGCCCGGCTCAGGTGGGCCAGAGCCTGCAACGGGGCGACCAGTTGAGCACCACGGCATCAGGTGGCTCGTCCACCACACCGCACGCCGCCACCATTCGATGGTTGCAGGGCGGCATGACCGACATCTACGACGCCACGCCGCGGATCTTCGTCAGGGGTCACCAGTCGGTTCCTCGAGTCGCGACCACGATCTCCATCGATGCCAACCCGACGCCGACGATGAGCGTGTCGCAAGGCTTCGCCCGGTTCTGGTTCGCGCCGTCCGAGAAGGGCTTGTACAGCTTCGTGGCGTCCACCGAAGCCGTCGTGGTGACCGTGAAGGGCACCGACTTCACCATTGGGGACGATCCGACGACGAAGACGAGCACGATCGGGGTGACCCAGGACACGGTCGAGGTGGCGCCGGTCAACGCGTCCCTGCGGCCGTTCCAGCTCGCGTCCGGCAGCGAGGTGACCGTCACCCCCGATCGGGTGGGGGCGATCACACCGTTGGCAGACCAGTCGGCCAACAACCCGAAGCGGCGCTCGGCGCCAAGCGCCGCTTCGACCCTCGGCCTCTGGCTCGTCGGGCTCCTGCTGACCGTCACGGTCGTCTCTGGTGCGATCGGCCTGGCCAGCCTCTGGCGGGACCGCCGGCGCCGCCAGGACCGACCGATCCCACCGATCCCGCCGAGCCCAGCCCATCCGGTGATCACACCAGACTTGTCGTTCGCCCACGCCGGGGCGCCCGGATCCACCGGGTGGGTGACGCTCCCGGCGGACCCCGCTGGCGAGGCGACCGACCCGGTACCGGCGCCGGCCGGGGAGGGCGGGCCTGCGCCCGACGCAGACTGGAAGCCGACGCACCGCGTGCCACCGGAGGGGCTGAAGGCGAGAGCCATCCCCGTGGCCGATGCGGGCGACGTGGCCAGCCTCGATCCCGACCTGGCGGTCCGGGTCGTCGAGTACCGGGGGGAGTGGGCCAACGTCGTGTCCGCGGACGGATGGTCGGGGTGGGTGGTCGCCCGGCGGCTGCGGCCCCAGGCCGAGCGCGCCTGACCGGCGCTGTCGTGGCGGCGCAGGCACGGCGCCGACGGCGCGTCAGCCGGGGAGGTGCGGGCCCATCAGGTCGGCGAAGTTGTCACCGTAGAAGCGCTGCTTGGCCGCCTGCGGGAGCCCGGCGAGCGACGCTTCGAAGCGTCCCAGCGGATTGCGCCCGCCCTCGACGTGCGGATAGTCGGACGAGAACAGGCACACGGCCTCACCGGCGTTCTCGATGATCCATCCGGCGTCCTCGTGTGGGTAGGGCGTTACCCGGACCTGCCGGCGGACGAACTCGCTGGGCTTGAGGGACAGGCGCTGGAGCCGCTCCTCGTTCCGCACGAAGGCGGTGGCGGCGGAGTCCATCGACCGCATCCAGCCCGGCACCCAGGACGCACCCTGCTCGATCACGCCCACTCTGAGCTCCGGGAACCGATCCAGCACGCCATCGATGATCATCGTGGCCAGGGTCTGCATGGGTGGATACGGGATGGCCATGTAGTCGATGGAGCGGAAGTTGCCGTCGCCTCCGTGGAAGTCGGGTACCGGCGGGAGCCCGTTCTCGAAGTAGCTGGGATCGAGCAGCCGCCCGCCGCCGCCGACGTGGAAGACGACCGGCAGGCGAGCCTCCTGAGCCTGGGCCCACACCAGGTCGAGCGAGACGTGGCTCGGGCTGTGGCCGGGCGGGCAGGCGGAGGGGATCATGAGCGCCCTGCAGCCGATCTGGATGGCGTCGGCCGCCGTCGCCGCGGCCAGCTCGAAGTCGACCAGCGGCACGTATCCCACGGCGAGCAGTCGGCGGTCGGCCGAGCAGAAGTCGACCATCGCCCGGTTGTGCGCTCGGGCCAGGCCGTAGGCGTAGTCGACGTCACCACCGTGCTCGACCCGCACCAGCTCCTTGTTGGTGAAGGTGTTGAACACGAGCTGACTGGCGAAGCCCAGCAGGTCCAGGGCCCTCGACCGGTCCTCGGCGATCAGCGACCCGGTGGCCCGCCAGTTCTTGCGCAGCCAGACCTGCTCCTCCTCCTCGGCCCGGTAGGCCGGGTCGGCGTGCAGCTCCCGATGGCGGTTCAGCTCCTGGAGCTCTGAGCGGTTCAGCTCGTACGCCGGCCGCAGACGCGCCCTCAGTGCCGGATCGGCGTAGGCCATGAACCAGTCGGGCGGCTCCATCACGTGCGAGTCGGCGTCGTGGACCACCGGGGCCGGCAGGACCGTCATGGCGTCACATTACGACCCTCTGGGCCCAGGACACCTACTGCTGTTCCAGACAAGGCCGAAAGTGGGCGCCGCGCTCCGGGGCGCCGCGCCCCATTTCGACCTGATGTGGAACCGCGCTACCTCCGGTGTCCGCGCACCGCCGTCAGCCGAGGGACACCAGCCGGCCGAGCCCCACGTCCTGGAGCGCTGTCTGGAGCTGAGTGGTTACCCAGGTGAGCCGATCGAGGGCGAGCAGGACCCCGAAGCCGGCCAGGACCAGGGCCGAGGAGCAGGTGAGGACGGCGAAGTGACGCCTTACCCAGTCGAAGGCGCCGGCGAGCCGGCCGAAGGCCAGTCCGGTGGCCAGGAACGGCACGCCGAGCCCAAGGGAGTAGCAGGCCAGCAGGGTGGCACCCTCGAGCGAGCGTCCCTGCGAGGCGGCGACGGCCAGGACCGAGGCCAGGATCGGCCCGATGCACGGCGTCCACCCGAAGCCGAAGGCAGCTCCGGCCACGGGCGCCGCCAGGGGGCCGAAACGGGACGGGCTGGGATGGAAGCGGGCCTCGCCGTACATCCACGGGATGTTGAGCCGGCCCGGGAGGCCGGCCCGAGAGCTGAGCCGGCCCGGGAGGCCGGCCCGAGCGGTGAACATGACCGAGCCGAGCAGGAGGAGGGCCATCGCCAGGACGGCGGCGCCGGAGACACGGGTGAGCAGCAGGTGGTTGCGGAACAACGCCTGGCCGACCACCGTCGCCGACAGCCCCAGCAGGATGAAGACCACCGAGAAGCCGGCGACGAACAGGGAGGTGTCCCGGGTGATGCGGCCGAGGTGGTGACGGGCGCCGGATCGGACCTCGGCCACGTCGAGGCCGGTGATGACCGACAGGTAGGCGGGGACGATGGGCAACACGCACGGGGACGCGAACGAGACGACGCCGCCGCCGAATGCAGCCAGGTAGCTCACACCTTCGACGCTCTGGGTCATGATCGGAGCGTCGATGCTAACCCCGCGACCTGCGCAGACGCGAATCCGGGGTCTCAGCGGGCGAGGTCGACCCGCTCCGGGTGGCTGTAGACGTTGGCCCTCTGGTCCCTGATGAAGCCGACCACGGTCATACCGAGATCCCGGGCGGTGGTCACGGCCAGGCTCGAGGGGGCGGACACGGCGGCGAGGATGGGGATCCCGGCCAGGGCGGCCTTCTGGACGATCTCGAAGCTCACCCGGCCCGAGACCACCAACACCCGATCACCCAAGGGCAGGGTGTCGTCGAGCAGGCTGCGTCCGACGAGCTTGTCGACGGCGTTGTGGCGGCCCACGTCCTCGCGCACGGACAGCACCGTCCCCTCGGGGTCCGACAGCCCGGCGGCGTGAAGACCGCCCGTCTGCTCGAACAACCGTTGCGAGCGGCGGAGGGCGTCGGGCAGGGCGAGCAGCGTGGAGACGGCAACGGACGGGCCCGACCCGAGCGGGTCGCACCTGCGTCGGAGCTGGTCGAGCGTGGCCGTGCCGCAGATGCCGCAGCTCGCGGTCACCGAGAATCGGCGCTCCACACCGTCCAACGCCGCCGGCCGGGTGAGCTGCACGGTGACGATGTTGTAGCGCTGCTCGTCACCAGGAGGCGCGTCGCAGTAGCGCACCGACGAGACGTCGGCGCTCGACCCCACGACTCCCTCCGACCGCAGGAACCCGACGGCCAGCTCGAAGTCGTGTCCGGGGGTCCGCATGGTGACGCTCACCGCCGTCGGGTGCTCGCCAGGGCTACCGACGCGAATCTCCATGGGCTCCTCGGCGGCCAACCGGTCGGGGAGCTCGACGTGGCGATCGCCCCGAAGGGCGAGCACCTTGGTCGACGCGACCAGCCGGCTCATCCGGACACGGGCCCCAGCCGGGCCAGATCGTCAGGTGCATCGACGTCGGCGAGAGGGCGGCCGCTCATGGGGTCGTTATTCCCCTCCCTGCACCGTCCTCACCGGGCCCCACGAGCCGCCGCTCGATCAGCTGGGCGAGATGCACGGCGCGTCGGCCCGTGCCGTGCTCGATCTGGGTGCGGCAGCTGAACCCGTCGGCCATCACCTCGGTGGCGGGATCGGCGTCGCGCACCGCCGGAAAGAGGACCCGCTCACCGACCGCCATCGAGAGCTGGTACTTCTCTGCCTCGAAACCCCACGAACCTGCCAGCCCGCAGCACCCGCTGTCGGGCGTGGTCCACGCGACCCCCATGCGATCGAGCACGGCGATGTCGTCGTCCATGCCCATCACGGCCCGCTGATGGCAGTGCCCCTGCACGAGCACGCCGCCGCCACCGTCGGGAAGCTCCCAGTCGGGAGCGTGGAGCTGGAGCAGTTCGCCCAGTGTGTGCGTCTGCCGGGCGAGGCGGGTCACATCTGGATCGTCGGGGGCCAGCTCGCCCAGCTCGTCGCGGATCGAGGCGCAACAGCTGGGCTCGGCGACAACGATCGGTACGCCCGCCCGGATCATCGGTCTGAGCACGTCGAGCAGCTGGGCGTGGAGACGACGGGCGGTCGCCAGCATCCCGTAGTCGTACAGCGGTCGCCCACAACACACCACCCGCGGCGGCACCAGGACCTCGAAACCGGCGGCCTCGAGGACCGTGACGACGGCCCGGTCCACCTCGGGGTGGAAGAAGTTGCTGAAGGTGTCGGGGAGCAACAGCACCGGGCGGCGGCCCGGCCTCCACGCCGGCCGGGGGCGACGGGCGAACCAACTTCGGAAGGTCTTTTCGGCCAGCCGCGGGACAGGGCGCCGCGGGGCGACGCCAGCCGCTCGTTTGACCGCGCCCGCCAGCGCCGGGGTGCGCGTAACGGCGTTCACGAGGCGCGGGGCGCCGGAACCGATCCGGGCGCCATACATGATGAGGCCCATTGCGTAGGCGGACCGGGGCCGCACCCGCCCCTCGTAGTAGTGCGACAGGAACTCGGACTTGTAGGTGGCCATGTCCACGCCCACTGGGCATTCGCTCTTGCAGCCCTTGCACGACAGACACAGGTCGAGGGCATCGAAGACCTCGCGCGACCGCCAGCCGTCGGTGACCACCTCTCCTCGCAGCATCTCGAAGAGGAGGCGAGCCCGGCCGCGAGTGGAGTGCTCCTCGGCGCGCGTCACCATGTAACTGGGGCACATGACGCCGCCCTCCTCGCGCCGGCATTTGCCCACGCCCTCGCAGCGGAGCAGGGCCCGGTCGAGGCGGTTGTCGTCGGCGGAGAGCCGAAAGCGGGTCGGTGGCGCCCACGGCGCCCATCCGGCGCCGAGGCGAAGGTCATCGGTCGGACCACGAAGCCGCCCGGAGTCCGTCGCCGCGTCCACGACTTTGCCCGGGTTCATTCGCGTGTCGGGGTCCCAGATGGCCTTGAACTGACGGAACGCATCGACCAGGTCGGCGCCGAACATCCTCTCGAGCAGGACGCCGCGCTGCTGGCCGTCGCCGTGCTCGCCCGACAACGAGCCGCCGTGGCTCACCACCAGGTCGGCCGCCTCGTCGAGGAAGAGGCGGTAATGATCGACGCCAGCATGTGACGCCAGATCGAACGTGATCCGGGCGTGAACACAACCCTGGCCGAAGTGACCGTAGATGGCCACCTCGTAGTGATGGTCGCGGCACAGGCGGCGGAGGTCGGTGAGGTAGGGACCGACGTGATCAGGTGGGACCGCCGAGTCCTCCCACCCGGGCCAGAAGTCGCCGCCGGGGAGGCGGGCGATGGCGCCCACGGCCTCTTCTCGGACGGCCCAGATCCGAGACCGCGCTCGAGCGTCCTCGAACACTCTGGTCCGCGAGGTGGCCCCGCCATCGATCGAGGCCACGAGCGACCTGACGCGCTCGCCGAGCTCGCTCGACTCGTCGGCGGCCAGCTCGACCACGAGGAAGGCGCGCCCCTCGGGGAGCATCGACAGCCCCTGCCCGTGACGGCCCTGGTGGGACAGGGGCGCGAACAGGGCGCCGTCCATGCCCTCGAGGGCCACGGGGTCGTGCTGGAGGATCTCCGGAAGGTGGTCGCCGGCATCGCCCAGGTCGGGGTAGCCGATGACGACCAGGGCGCGGTGCGCGGGGAGGGCGATCAACCGCACGACCGCCTCGAGGACCGTCACGCACGTGCCCTCGGTGCCTGCGAGCGCCCGGCCGAGGTTGAACCCGCTCTCGGGGAGGAGCTCGTCGAGGTTGTACCCCGACACCCGGCGGGGGATCCGGGGAAAGCGCTGCCGGACCCGGTCGGCGTAGCGGTCGCGAAGCGACCGCAGGGCACCGTAGATCTCGCCCCGGCGCCCGCCAGCGGCGATGATCGTCTCGAGCTCGCCCGCCGACGTGGCGCCGACCGTCAAGCGGGTCCCGTCGTAGAGCAGCACGTCCAGGCTCTCGACGTTGTCGGAGGTGCGGCCGCCGATCACCGAGTGCACGCCGCAGGAGTTGTTGCCGATCATCCCGCCGAGGGTGCAGCGGTCGTGTGTCGCGGGGTCTGGTCCGAAAGCCAGGCCGTGGCCGCCCGCCAGGTGTTGGAGGGCGTCGAGGATGACCCCCGGCTGCACCCGGGCGGTCCGCTTCGCGGCGTCGACCTCGATGATCCGGTGGAGGTGCTTCGACGTGTCGATGATCACGCCTGTGTTCGTGGCCTGGCCGGCGAGGCTCGTGCCGCCGCCTCGCATGGTGATGTGCGCACCGTGTTGACGGCAGGCCTCGACGGCGGCTATCACGTCGCCGACGTCGTGGGGGAGGACGACCCCGAGCGGCACCTGGCGGAAGTTCGACGCGTCGGTCGACCAGGCCGCCCGGGCGCCGCGGTCGAAGCGGATCTCGCCCCGCACCGCGTCTCGCAGCGTCGCCTCGAGCGCCGCAGGATCGGTCACTCGAGACGGTCTAGCCCACGCGGACCTCGCC
>DASXCO010000194.1 GCA_036491125.1 Acidimicrobiales bacterium
GCCACATCACCAGCCCGAGCCCGAAGGCCACGGCGACTCGCCCTTCGTGGATTCGCTTGTCCTGCTTGTCCTCGGGCTTGTCCTTCCTCGAGCGCCGGCGGGACCGGAGGTACACCACGGCGGCAAAGGCCAGGATGAGCAGGCCGATCGCGACGTAGAGCCAGCCGCTGCGGGTCGGTCGCTGGCGGGTGAACCCGGCGGCCCCGAGGCCGACGAGCACCACCGCGCTGCTCGCGCTCTCGGCCAGGGCGGCACCCGCCAGGTACGCGAAGGCGTACCGGAGGAGGGGCCGGTCGAGGTAGGCGGCGATCGCCGCCAGCCCCACCGGCCACAGCCCGGAGAGCAGCGCCAGCGCGAACGCCTCTGCGAGGATGACGACCTCCCTGCCCTAGCTCTCAGGCCTCTCTGGCGACGAGAACGCCGTCGCTCAGGCGGTCGAGATCCACCATGTCGAGCGAGGTCACCACGAGGTCCGCCTTGGCGTTTCCCAGCATCTCCGCATCGCCGTGCCGGGCGATACCCAGGCCGGCCATGCCCCCCGCTTTCGCCGCTTGGATGCCCGACACAGCGTCCTCGACGACAAAGCAGCGCTGCGGCGGTCGTCCCAGCTCGGTGGCTGCGGTCAGAAAGATCTCGGGGTCGGGCTTGCCGTGGGCGAAGTCGCGACCGGACACGTCGGCGTCGAAGACGGCCTGCAGGGTCAGTCCCGGCGTAACCGAGTCGTCGCGGAGGCCCTGCTCCTGGGCGAACTTGTCCAGGCGGATCTGGCGCAGCATCGGCTCGGAATTCTTCGACGAGGACGCGGCGGCGACGTGGATCCCTCTCTCCCGCACGCTCAGCACGAGCCGGAGAGCGTCGGGGTAGGCCTTGAACTCCCCCGCCTCGATGAGTCCGACCACCATCGACTGCTTGCGATCAGCGTAGGTGTTCACCCGGCTGTCGATGTCGGGTACCTCGAAGTACTCCAACACGGCACGAGCGCCGCTCATGCGGGGCTTGCCGGACATGAGCTGCTCGTAGACTTGCGGGGTGAACCGCTCGGGCGACCAGGTGGTCTGTTCCCGGATGTCGCGCCACTCTCCTTTCATGAGCTCCTCGAGGGACTCGCGCCAGGCCCGTTCGTGCGGGGAGTCGACGAGCACCCCATCGACGTCGAAGATCGCTCCCTCAAATCCCTCGGACATCCCGTTCCTCCTGTCGAGAGTGGTCTCCGGATGATGCTCCGCCCACCTTGAACGCGCAGCGCTGACCCGGCCGAAGCTCCCTCACATCGGCGCCCATCGCCACCCTGACGGGCCCGCCGACAGCCTCGGGAAGCGCCGCCACCGTCAGCTCTGCCCCGCTGAGGCTCACGCGGAGCGGCACCCCGCGAAACTGCATCGAGAAGGACAATCCGTCGAGAGGTTCCACCAGCCGCGGCGCGAACGACAACACGTCATCGCGGATACTGGTCCCGAGGAACGCCCGCTGTACGAGGTCCAGCGTGCCGGCCATGACCCCCATGTGGATGCCCTCTTTCGTCGTCCCCCCCTGGATATCGCCGATGTCGCTCTCGAGGGCCACCAGGAACCGTTCCCAGGCTCTGTCGGGGTCCACCTCGGCGAGGGCGCCGGCGTAGGTGACGAAGCTGAGCGTCGACCCGTGGGAGGTCCGGCGGTCGTAGTAGTCGATGTTCTTGCGCGCCGTGTCCGGAGCAAACTCGTAGCCGAGCCTCTCGAACAACCCGGCGAGCTCCTCGTCCGAGAACAGGTAGAAGAGCATGACGGTATCGGCCTGCTTGGACATCTTGTAGCGGCCAGGATCGTCATCTTCTGCCCGGAGGATGCGGTCGAGCCGCTGGATCTTGCCGTCGTAGCGCTCACGGTAGGCATCCCAGTCGAGCTCGGCCAGCTGGCCGTATCCCTCGAACTGGCTGATGATGCCGTCGGCGTGGAACGGCACGAACATCCTCCGGCTCACCCGCGCCCAGGTGTCGATCTCGTCATCGGTCAGGTCGATCCGAGCTCGAAGAGATCGAGCCCGCCCCTCTGGGAGCAAGTCGAGCACCTTCGGGGCGATCTGGCAGATCCAAGCCACCATGACGTTGGTATATGCATTGTTGCGCAAGCCCCCACCTTCTGCGCCGGGGTAGCTCTCGTGGAACTCGTCCGGGCCCATCACCCCGTGGATCTCGTAACGGTCGCGCTCGGGGTTGTAAAAAACCAGCGAACCCCAGAACCGAGCGATCTCGAGCATCATCTCGGCTCCGTGATCGACCATGAACTCGCGGTCGCCGGTAACCCGGTAGTAGAGCCAGATGTTGTAGAAGATCGCCGCGTTGACATGGCGCTGGTTGTGGCTGAGGTCGGGCTCCCAGCGCCCTGACAACGGATTGAGGTGCACAACCTGGGTCTCCTCTTTCCCGTCGCTGCCGCTCTGCCAGGGGTACATGGCGCCCCGGAAGCCAGCAGCCTGCGCCGCTCGGCGAGCCTCTCCGAGCCGGCGCGCCCGGTACAAGAGCAGGTGGCGGGTCACCCGTGGCATGCGAAAGCTCAGGTACAGCAGCACGAACAGCTCGTCCCAGAAGACGTGGCCGCGGTAGGCCTCACCGTTCAACCCGCGGGCGACGACTCCGGAGTCGACCTCGGCGGTGTTACCCGAGCAGACCTGGAGGACATGGGACGCGTGCAACCGCAACCGCAACTGCACAGCGGGATCGGAGGCGACCACCAGGCCACACATCTCCCACAGCTCGTTCCAGACCTGACGGTGGTCAGCCAAGGCGTCGGAGAAGGAGGGGCAGGTTCGCACTGCGTTGCCGGCACTTCCCAGCGGCTCGCTCGTCGCGTAGTCGCGTGAGGTGTAGAAGCCGACCATCTTCTCGACCCGCACCGGCGCGCCCTCGCGCACGTCGAAGCTGAGGACCTGCTGGATATAGTCCTCCATCTGGTAGAGGTCTTGCTCGACCTCGGGCGCCACCCCGTCGGAGTAGACCTTGGTGCGCGCCGCCTCGGCCACGTAGATGCGGGACTGGCGCGTGCGCGCCATCAGGGCGATCACGTCGGGTCCGAACGTCCGCGGCAGAACCGGTTCGAGGTGTCGTCCCTCGAGCTCCCGATACCGGGCGACCCCCGCGTTGGCCACGCGGCCGTCGAGCGCCGAGACGATCTCCACGCGACCCGACCAGTTCTCGGCCGTGATTGTCCACTCGATGCCCGCCAGGTGCCGGTCGGCCATGCTCACGAACCGACGGCTGCTCAAGGTCGTCTCCCCGCCGGACTGGTCACGAAAGCGCAGGGCTCGCGCCAAGACGGCTCCCGCGATGTCGTACTCGTGGCGGTAGGACAGCAGCTCGACGTCGTCGAGGCGGACCACCTCCCCGCCACCGATCCGCAGCTTGAGAACGGTCCAGTTGGGCAGGTTGACCAGATCCTCGTTGAGCACCGGCGTGCCGCCCATGATGGTGGTCTCCCGGTTGTACCCGCCGTGCGTGTACGTGCCCGGGTAGTGGACGCCGTCGGGGTCCTCCCACTCCGCCGAGCCGCGGGTGCAGAAGTAGCCGTTGCCGGTCGAGGTCAGCGCCTCCCGCAGGCCTTCCTCGGCGCCATCAAAACGCTCGTAGAGCAGCGAGCCTTTCGAACGGTGCGCTGGCGCGGTCATTCGGTGGTCCACCCGACCCAACTCACTCGGGTTGCAGGCCGGTGCCTCCCTGGGCCGGGCGAAGCTGTCCCGCCGCCAGGTTGAGTGCGGTCGGCAGACCGAGCCCGCCCGGTAGCTCGAAGACCGATCCGCCCCCCGCGTTGAGCGCGGCGTCGAGGTCGATGGCGGCGCGGACCAACGCCAGGTGGGTGAAGGCCTGCGGGAAGTTGCCGATCTGGCGGCCCGACGGGTCGATCTCCTCGGAGTACAGACCGACGTGGTTGGCGTAGGTCAGCATCTTCTCGAAGGCATACTGCGCCTCCTCGAGGCGGCCGGCACGCGTCAGGGCGTCCACGTAGAAGAACGAGCACAGCGAGAACGTCCCCTCCGATCCCTGCAGGCCGTCCGGCGACGCGGCCGGGTTATACCGGTAGACCAGGCTGTCGGTGACGAGCTCGTTGTCCATGGCGTCCATGGTCGACAGCCACAGCGGGTCCTTGGGGCCCACGAAGCCGACTAGCGGCATCAGCAGACAGATCGCGTCCAGCACGTCCGTCCCCGGGTACTGGGTGAAGGCTCCCCGCTCGGGGTTCCAGCCCTTGTCCATGATCTGCTGGTAGATGGCGTCCCTGGCGGTGGTCCAGCGCTGCACGTCGCCCGGCCGGCCCCGATCACGGGCCATGCGGATGAGACGGTCGAACGCCACCCAGCACTGCACCCGCCCGTAGGTGAAGTCCTTGCGCCCGCCTCGGGTCTCCCAGACCCCCTCGTCGGGCTGGTCCCAGTTCTCGGCCAGCCAGTCGGCGATGTGCATGAGCTCCAGCCAGCCCAGGTAGCCGACGGGCTCGACCGGGTCGGCCAGCGCGATGGAATCCATCGCCTCCCCGTAGATGTCGAGTTGGAGCTGGTCGGCGGCCCCGTTGCCGATCCGCACAGGGCGCGAGCCCATATAGCCCTCGAAGTGGTCCAGGGTCTCTTCCACAAGGTCCGAGGACCCGTCCACCCGGTACATGATCTTGAGCGGGCCCGAGTCCTTGCCAACGTGCTCAGAGACCCGATTGCCCATCCACACCAGGAACGCCCTCGCCTCCTCTGTGTACCCCAGGCCCAGGAGGGCGTAGACCGAGAAGGAGGCGTCCCGGATCCAGGTGAAGCGGTAGTCCCAGTTGCGCTCGCCACCGATCTGCTCCGGCAGGCCGGCGGTGGTGGCGGCCACCAGGGCACCGGTCGGGGCGTAGGTCATGAGCTTGAGCGACATGGCCGAGCGGTGGACTATCTCCCGCCAGCGCCCCTGGTAGGTGCACCTGGCGAGCCAGTTACGCCAGTACTGCACCGTCTGCTCGAAGAGCCGTACCGCCTCGCCCCGGTCCATGCCCTGGGGTGCCCGCGTAGCCCCCGTCTCCAGCATGAACCCCCGCGCCTCGCCGGCCCTGAGCGTGAAGTCGAGGCGGACGTCGCCGTCTCCCGATCGTTCGAGGCCCGCAGCGCCGTGGAGGACAGTTTGCTTCCCGTTCGTCTCGAACACGGCCCCTTCGCCGGTCAAGGACAGCTTGTGGGCCTGGCGGGCGAAGTTGAAGCGGGGCTCGCACTCCAGGCGGAATGGCAGCTCGCCTCGCAGGCAGCGCACGCCCCGGCAGATCCTGTGGTTCTCGGTGGCCACGGTGGGGTTGTCGATGGGCATGAAGTCGACCAGCTCGGCCACCCCGGCGTCGGTCATGAAGCGCGTGATCAAGCAGGCCGACTGGGGGAAGTAGATCTGGGTGGTCTGGCAACCGTCGACCAACGGGGCGATGCGGAACCGTCCGCCCTTCCGGGCGTCCAGGAGCGAGGCGAAGATGCTGGGGGAGTCGAAGCGCGGGGCACAGAAGAAGTCGATCGTGCCGTCCTTGGTGACGAGCGCCGAGGTCTGGAGGTCTCCGATGAGGCCGTGGTCGCTGATGAGGGGATAATCGCTCACGATGGGTTCCTCCTGGCTCGGCAGGGTCCTGCTCACCCCAAATTCTGTGAGCGTGGAGGTGTGCTGTCGTCACCCGGAGGGGGTGATTCAGCAGCCGCTCTGGCTGGCCGGGATCCGCTCGAGGTCGAGGTGGAACGGCCCGGCCTGGTTGGCGACCAGCGTCGTCCAGCCGTTCGGCGTCCCGTAGATGCAGCCGGCGCCCTCGGCCACCGTCCAGCGGGAGTTGTACCGGACGCGCACCAGTACGACACCGGGGCTGGTGGTATCGACCATGATGCTGCCTCCGTCCATGCGCACCAGGCGGGCGGGCCCCTCGACGATGCCCGTCGACCCCGCGACCTCGAACACCCGCCAGTCGCGGTCGTGCCAGACGGGAACGAGACCGGGAACGCCCGCTTGCACGAGCCGCCCCTCCTGCACAGCGGCATAGTCGAGCTTGACGTCAGGCAGGGCGACGTAGCGGACGCCGTTGTCGAGCAGCCAGGCCCGGTAGCTGTCGGCGTCGAGCTCCCCCTTGGCGTAGAAGAGCGGGTTGTCCGCCGTGTCGAGCTGGCGTTCCCACCCTCGGGCCAACGGGTAGTACGGGGCCACGTCGGCGGCTTCCCAGTGACGAGCGGTCGGGACGATCTCCACCCGTCCCGCCGGCTGGGCGTGCTGGGCGAGGAAGCCCATGAGGGGCTGGAAGTACCTGGTCTGGGTCGATGGATCGCTGTGCCCGGTGAACGACGTCACCGACGGTCCCCAGTGGAGCAGTGCGAGCGGCACCACGGCGGCCGGGACGAGCAGGCGTCGGTGCGGCCACAGCAGGCAGGCGGCCAGTGGAGCCCCGACACACTCGCCCAGGCGGCTGATGTTGCCCCCCATCGAGCTGGGCACCACGAAGCTCAGGACGATCGCGACCACATACAGGAGGGCGCCGGTTCGCAGGGTGCGTTCCCAGCGCGGAATGAGCGCGACAGCGATCACGAACAGCCCAAGCAACCAGCCGAAGTCGTAGGCGGGAAACGGCATCGACCCCTGACCGGGAAACCCCAGGGTGAGCGCAAGGACCGGGACGGCAGCCACGGCCACCAGGGCCGCGAGGGCCAGACGCCGCTGAGGCCAGGAGGCGAGCAGCCAGGCCACGGCGGCGAGGACCAGGAACGAGCCGGCCAGGGGACTGGCCAGGGGGGTCGCCACGGCCAGGACCGCCGTCAGTCGCCACCGGCGCCGGGTCGCGGCCCAGATGGCGGCCAGGGCCAGGGCCTCGCCCAGCAGGAACGGAAGCTGGCCGATGGCCACCTGGACCAGGGTCCCCACGGCGAAGATGATCGAGCCCACGCGCGCCGAGGTGCCGAAGTGGCCGACCACCAGGCGGTCGAAGGCCCAGGCGGCGACGGCGGCGCTCAGGACCTCAGTGGCCTGGACGCCGATGACACCGGCGAAGGGCGGGAAGATGACGCTGTAGTTGAGGGTCCAGTGCCCCCCGTACCATTGGCTGTCCCAGAGGGTCAGCCCCTGCTGGTGGAACAGCCCGATCCGGTAGAGCTGGGCCGAGAAGTCCACCCCCCGCCAGCCCTCGAGGCTGGCGACCAGGGCCAGCGTGCCGGCGATGAGCGGCGCCAGCACCGAAGGCAGGACCCCCCGATCGGGCGCCAGCCAGGACCTGTCGCGTCCGAAGGCGCGGCCCAGCCACCGCGCGCCGACGACGGGAGGATCGAAGGTGGCTGCCACGCTGGAAGGCTCGGACTATCGACGGGTGCCGGGAGGGGCGATCCGCATCCACACAACCGTACAGCGCCAACCTTGGACCAGCCTGAGACCGCTACCGGTCGGTCGTCTCACCCCGCCTGAGCTGGACGTCCATCGCCGGGAACGGGCTCGGCATGATCTTGGCCCGGACCTCCTCGGGAAGGCTGACGTCGCCGCCCGTGCGGCCCACGCTGAAGACCCGCTCCGGCCGGCTGCGGCCGATCATCGAACGGGCCCAACGGAACATCGTCGTCAGCCTGTTGCCGAAGCCGTTCAGAAAGCCGATGTGGACGAACATCCACACGACCCAGCCCGGGAAGCCGCTGAGCCGGAGACCCCGCACGCTGACGATCGCCTTGAAGCGGCCGATGGCCGCGGCGCTGCCGAGATCTCGATACTTGAAGGCCACGCTCCTCGTGTCGCCCTTAAGGCGCCGACGGACGGTGTTGGCGGCATGCAGACCCCCCTGCAGGGCGACCTCGACCACGCCCGGCAGGTCGTTGAGGGTGGCCATGTCGCCGAGGGCGAACACCTCGGGATGCCCAGGAAGCGTGAGGTCGGGGAGCACGGCGATCCGCCCGGCGTGATCCGTCTGCGCGCCGCTCGCCTCGGCCAGCTGCGCCGCCAATGGCGAAGCCTGGACGCCGGCGGCCCAGATCGTGGTGCCGGCCCTGATCCGATCCTTTCCGTCCGGGCCCCCGACATCGACGCCGAGGCCGTCCACCCCCACGACCCGCTCCCCCATCCGCAGCTCGACACCCATGTGCTCGAGGTCCCTGGCTGCCTTCCCGGAGAGCCGGTCCCCGAAGTTCGCCAGCGGCTCCTTTCCCCCGTCGAGCAGCACGACTCGAACCGACGAAGGGTCGATGCTGCGGAAGTCACGACGAAGGCTCCGTGCCGCGAGCTCCCGGATCTGCCCGGCGAGCTCCACCCCCGTCGGACCGGCCCCCACGACCACGACCGTCAGCCAGAACCGCTGTTCGCTCGCATCCGTCGAGCTCTCGGCCAGCTCGAAGGCGCCGTAGATCCTTCGACGCAGCTCGAGGGAATCGTCGATCGTCTTCATCCCGGGAGCGATGAGCGCGAACTCGTCGTGGCCGAAGTACGACTGGTTGACCCCGGCAGCCACGATGAGGCTGTCGTAGGGAAACTCCCGCTGCTGCCCGGGGATCATCGTCGTCCGCACCACCCGCCTGTCGAGATCGAAGCCCGTCACGCGTGCCAGCTCGACGCGCACGTTCTGGTGCTTGCGGAACAAGTGGCGGAGCACGGGCGAGATCTGGCCGGGCGACAGAATGCCGGTCGCTACCTGGTAGAGCAGGGGCTGGAACAGATGGTGGTTCCGCCGGTCGAGGAGGGTCACCTCGACGTCCCTCGACCGGGCCAAGAGGCGTGTCGCTGGGAGGCCGCCAAAGCCACCCCCGACGACCACGACCCGGTGTCGCGGTTGGTCAGCCAAGGTGTGCCGACGATCTCCCGCTCAGAGCCCCGGGCTGCTCTGCATGAGGCCGCCGTCGGCCATGATCGTCGTCGCCGTGACGTAGCTCGATCCAGCGCCGGCAAGGAAAGCCACGACCCTGGCGATCTCGTCCGGGTCGGCCATGCGGGCCAGCGGGATGGCGTCGTTGATGCGCTTGAGCTTCTCCGGATCGTCAAGCGTGGATCTGTTGATGGGCGTGATCACCGCGCCCGGACCGACGCCGACCACCGTGATCCCGTGGGGCGCCAGCTCCACCCCCGCCGTCCGGGTCAGCATACGCATTCCCCCCTTGGACAGGCAGTAGGGCGTGTTGCCCGGCATCGGCCAGTCCTCGTGGACCGACGTCATGTTGATGACTCGCCCCCCGCCACCTTGGGCGATCATTTGCCTCGCCGCCAGCTGCGTGCCGAAGAAGGCGCTCTTCAGGTTGATGTCGAGCACCTCGTCGTACTGCTCCTCGGTTGAATCCAGCACCCCGGTCCGACTCTCGACGCCGGCGTTGTTGATCATCACGTCGAGCCGACCGAAGGCCTTCACGGCGCTGTCGATCAGCCTCTGTAGGTCGGCGACCTTGCTGACGTCGGCCTCGACCCCGATGGACTGGTCTCCCATGGCCGCGATCTTGCGCTCGAGCTCCTCGGTGGCCTCGGGATGGGCCACGTAGTCGATGACGACGTTGGCGCTCCGGTCGGCCAGAGCGAGGGTGACCGCTTGGCCGATCCCGCTGTTCCCACCGGTGACGATGGCCACCTTCCCAGCGAGGCTCAGTTCCGCTTCTATCTGGTCCATATCCATTGATCGACTCCTGGTTGTCCGCCGGTTCCCGCCCTGCTGCGCCTACTGCATCCGATCGATGAGATGCTCACCGACCCGGATGGCGTTGGCCATGGCCGTGAGGGCCGGGTTCACGGCGCCGATGCTCGGGAAGAAGCTCGTGTCGACGATATAGAGGTTGTCGAGCTCGTGAGCCTTGCAGTTCTCGTCGAGCACCGACGTCGCCGGATCCGTCCCGAACCGGCACGTGCCCGCCTGATGGGCGCACCCGGCGACCGGGATGTTGATGTCCATGTAGAAGTTCTTGTCGAGCAGGTGGTGGTTGGCCATGCCGACCCGGTTCAGGAGCGTCTTGAACTCGTGGTAGAGGCGCTCGGCCTCCTGGTCGTTGGTCGACGTGTACGCCAGCCGGATGCTCCCGTGGCGGTCCACCGTGACGCGGTTGTCCGCCACCGGCAGGTCCTCCGTCGTGAGCCAGAAGTCCACTGCGTGCCTGGCCACCTTCTCGAGGCTCCACCTCGGCGCCAGCTTGGTGAGCTTGGGCTCTTCACCCTTCATCGCTGACGGGTTCGACTTGCCCACCATCTGCAGGTTTCCGACCGGGAACTCGTAGTCGTCGACCCCGAAGTAGAAGTCGTTCACGCCCAGGGTCTTCTGGAAGACGGTCTCGTTGGGCTCCTTGGCGAGGGCAACCGCGGCCTTGCAGTTGTGGAACATGTAGTTCCGGCCGACCTGGTCTGACCCGTTGGCGAGACCGTTCGGATGCTGGTCGTTGGCCGAGCCGAGGAGGACCTTGGCGCTGTTCGCCGCTCCCGCCGAGAGGGCCACGATGTCGGCCTCGTAGACCTCGTCCTGGCCACCGCGGGTGACGACGACGCCCGTGACCGTGCGACCCGTGGGATCGGTCTCGAGCCTGGTGACCTGGGCGTCGACCAGCAACGTCACGTTCGGGTTGTCGAGGACGGGACGGACGGCGATGACATCGGCGTCGGACTTGGCGTGCACCATGCAGGGATAGCCGTCACACCACGCACAGCGGATACAGGTGCTCTTGGCGCGGTCGGCCTCGTCGAGCAGGATGCCGCATGGAGCGTGGAAGGGGTGATAGCCGGCGGATCGGAGGTCGTCCGACAGCTGCTCCAGGCGGGGCTCGTGCGAGACCGCGGGCCAGGGATAGTCCTTGCTCCAGGGGCCCTCGGTCGGGTCCTCGCCGTGGTTGCCATGCACCTGGTAGAGCCACTCGGCCTTCGTGTACCAGGGCTCGAAATCGTCGTAGGAGAGCGGCCACGCCGGCGAGATGCCGTCGACGTGCTTCAGCTCGCCGAAGTCCCGAGGGCGCAACCGGTAGAGGGCGGCTCCGTACATCTTGGTGGCGCCGCCGACGAAGTAGTGGACCTGGGGCTGGAACGGCTTGCCGTCCGCGTCGTACCACGTGTCGGGAGAGATGTACCGACCCTCGACGAAGACCTCGTCCGGGTTCCAGTTCTCTGTCTCCCGGTACAGGTAGTTGCCGCGCTCGAGGAGGAGGACCTTGAGGCCCGAGGGGGCGAGCGTGTGCGCAAGGGTTCCCCCACCCGCGCCGCTGCCGATGATGATGACGTCGTAGCGCTCCGGCACCCGCTCTCCTCCCCGTTCGCAGGAGAAGCGTATGAAGGGGCGTGGCGACCGTCATCACCCGCAGTGGGTGATTCCCCAGGCCACCGGTCCACAATCATCCTCTCGGGGTGAGGACGCGCTACCGCTGGCCTGGGAGGATGGCGCACCGGGGAGGAGCGGGCGGCGCTGGTCGAGAGGGAGCCAGAAATCGGACGTGCTCGGACAAGCAAGAGCGGGGGCTTCGACCCGAGACTCCTGAAGTACGCGCGCACCACGCGCGCCTACCTGCTGTTGTCGGTCCTGCTCGGCGGCGTCACCGCGCTGCTCGTCGTAGCCCAGGCCTGGCTGCTGGCTGAGACGGTGGCCGGTGCGTTCGCCCACCGGGAGGACCTGGCGCAGCTGCGCGTGCCGATCATGCTCCTCCTCGCCGCGATCGTGGCCCGTGCGGCGCTCAGCTGGGGCGCGGAGCGGGCCGCTCACCGGGCCTCATCCAGTGCGAAGTCCGAGCTGCGGACCGCGCTCGTGGAACGGATCGCCGCGCTCGGGCCAGCCCGGTTGGAGAACCAGCGCACGGGTGCCCTGGCCGTGCTCGCCACGCACGGCATCGACGCCCTCGACGGGTACTTCTCGCGCTATCTGCCGCAGGTCTTCCTGGCCGCGATCGTTCCGATCACCGTCATCGCCGTGGTCTCCGGGCTCGACTGGATCTCGGCGGCGATCATCGCCGTCACCATCCCGCTGATCCCGCTGTTCATGGCGCTCGTGGGGGCCTCGACGGGGGAACGGACGGAGCGCCAGATCCACACGCTCCAACGGATGGCCGGCCACTTCCTGGACGCGGTCGCCGGTCTCCCGACGCTGAAGGTCTTCGGGCGGGCCAAGGCCCAGGCCAAGGCCATCGGCGAGATGACCGACCGCTACCGGCAGACGACGATGCTCACGCTGCGGATCGCCTTTCTCTCCTCGCTCGTCCTGGAGCTCCTGGCCACGATCTCGGTGGCACTGGTGGCGGTCGCCGTCGGTCTCCGCCTCCTCGGTGGGCACCTCGACCTGCGCACCGCCCTCTTCGTGCTCGTCCTGGCCCCGGAGGCCTACCTGCCGCTGCGCCTGCTCGGTACGAACTTCCACGCCAGCGCCGAGGGCATGAAGGCCGCCGAGCAGGTCTTCGCCGTGCTCGAGCAGCCGCTCCCACCCCGCGGCGCCGTCACGGTCAGGCCCGGTCCGTCTGCCAGCGGCATCTCCGTACGTGACGTCGAGGTGACCTTTCCCGGTCGTGGCCAGCCGGCGCTGCGCCCGCTCTCGTTCACCGTCGACCCCGGGGAAGTGGTCGCCCTTGTCGGGCCGAGCGGTTGCGGCAAGTCGACGCTGCTCGGTGTCCTGCTCGGGCTGATCCCTCCCGACAGCGGATCGGTCCGGGTGGGTGGCTTCGATCTGCACGAGCTGGACATCGATTCCTGGCGGTCACGGCTGGCGTGGGTGCCGCAGCATCCCCATCTGTTCGCGGCGTCGTTGTCCGAAAACGTGCGCCTGGGCCGGCCGGATGCGCCGACCAGCGACGTGGCGCGCGCCGTCGCCGACGCCGGCCTCGAAGAGGTCGTCGACCGCCTGCCCCGAGGGCTCGACACCCGCCTGGGCGAGCGGGGGGCCGGGCTGTCGGCCGGTGAGCGGCAACGGGTCGCCCTGGCTCGGGCGTTCCTGAGGGACGCGCCGTTGCTGCTGCTGGACGAGCCCACCGCGAACCTCGACGGCGCCACCGAGGAGGCGGTCCTCGGCCGCATCCGGCGCCTGGTGGTGGGGCGTACGGTCCTGCTCGTGGCCCACCGGCCCGAGCTGGTGGCCCTGGCGGACCGGGTGGTCAGCCTCGTTCCCGAAGGGGCGGCCACATGAGCGGGCTGGGGCGGACCCTCTCGGTCGCCCGCCCGGCGGCCGGACGGCTCGCCCTGGCCACCCTCCTCGGGGCGGCAGCGATCGGGGCCGCCATCGGTCTGCTGGCCACCTCGGCCTGGCTGATCTCGAGGGCGTCCCAGCGGCCATCCGAGTCGGCCCTGGGCGTCGCCATCGTGGGCGTGCAGTTCTTCGCCCTCTCGAGAGGCCTCCTCCGCTACGGCGAGCGGCTGGTGGGCCACGACGCCGCCTTCCGGGTGCTCGCCGACCTTCGGATACGGGTGTACCGACGGCTCGAGACCCTGGCGCCGACCGGTCTTCCGGCCTTCCGCAGCGGCGACCTCCTGGCCCGGCTGGTCCAGGACGTCGACTCCCTCCAGGACGTCGTGCTGCGCGTGATCCCTCCCTTCGCCATCGCCGTCGTGGTGGGAGGGGGGACCGTGGGCCTGGTCTGGTGGCTGCTGCCGGCGTCGGGCCTGATCCTCCTGGCCTCGCTGCTGCTGGCGGCGACGATCGTGCCGTGGCTGACGGGGACCCTGGCCCGCCGCTCGGAGTCCGGTCAAGCCGCGGCGCGCGGAGAGCTGGCGGCTTCGGTGGTCGACCTGATCGACGGCGCTCCCGACCTGGCCGTCTTCGGCGCCACGGGCGCACAGCTCGGGCGGGTCGCCGCCGCCGACGCCGAGCTCTCCCGGGCCGCGCGCGCGTCAGCCGGCACGGCGGGGATCGGGCTGGCCCTGACGACGCTCCTGGCGGGCCTCGCCACCTGGGGAAGTCTCCTCGTCGGGATCCCGGCCGTGCACTCGGGCCGCCTCGACGGCACGCTGCTCGCCGTCATCGTGCTCGTCCCGCTGGCAGCCTTCGAGCTCGTGGTCGGGCTCCCGGTGGCGACGCAGGTCCTGCAGCGGACCCGGCGGTCGGCCGAGCGGGTCTTCGCCGTGATGGACGCGCCCGCACCGGTGGCCGAGCCGAGCGTGCCGGCGCCGATCTCTCGGAGCATTGATGTTGTTCCGCGTCACGTCGAAGGTGAGCGCGGGGCGGGAGTCGCGGGTCGCTCATTTCGACAAGACGTGGAACCAGAGCAATGTGCGGGGACGCACGAGCTGCGGGCCGCGTCCGTCAGCGCCCGCTACCCGGGCCAGCCGGCGCGGGCCGTCGACAGCGTGGACCTCGCCCTGCCGCCAGGTCGGCGGGTGGCGGTCATCGGGCCCAGCGGCGCGGGCAAGTCGGCGCTCGCCGCCGTGCTCCTCCGATTCCTCCCCTACGAGGACGGGTCTGTCGCCCTGGACGGCGTCGAGCTCGCCTCCCTGGCAGGAGACGACGTGCGGACCGTGGTCGGGCTCGTGACCCAGGACGCCCACATCTTCGAGACGACGCTGGCGCAGAACCTGCGGGTCGGGCGCCACGACGCGACCGACCCCCAGCTTCGGGCCGCTCTCGACCGGGTCGGGCTGGGCCCGTGGCTGGCGGAGCTGCCCGCGGGTCTGTCCACCGAGGTCGGCGGGCGGGGCGCGCGTCTCTCGGGAGGTCAGCGGCAGCGGGTGGCCGTGGCGCGGGCCGTGCTGGCGGAGTTCCCCGTGCTCGTGCTCGACGAGCCCGCCGAGCATCTCGACCGGCCGGCGGCGGACGCCATGACCGCAGACCTCCTGGCGCTGACCTCGGGCCGCTCGACGGTGCTCATCACCCACCGGCTGGCCGGGCTGGAGGCCGTCGACGAGGTCCTGGTGCTCGACGCCGGTCGGGTCGTCGAGCGCGGCACCCACGACGAGCTGCTGGGTGCCGGCGGGTCGTATTGCGACCTGTGGTGGCGGGAGATGGCGGCGGCGGGCGGTGGCGCAGGCGAGGCAGACGACGCAGAGGAAAGGAGCTCGATGCGATGACCGAACTCTCGAGGTGGCAGTTCGCGACGACGAGCATCTACCACTTCCTGTTCGTCCCGGTCACCATCGGGCTCGCTTTCCTCGTCGCCCTCCTGCAGACGGCCTGGCACCGCTCGCTCCGCTGGGGAGGCGATCCCGTCTACCGCCGCCTTACCAAGTTCTTCGGGACCCTGCTCCTCATCAACGTGGCCATCGGCGTCGTCACCGGGCTGATCCAGGAGTTCGAGTTCGGGATGAACTGGTCGGCCTACTCCCGCTTCGTCGGAGACGTGTTCGGGGGTCCGCTGGCCATGGAGGGCCTCGCCGCCTTCTTTCTCGAGTCCACCTTCCTGGGCCTCTGGATCTTCGGGTGGAACCGGCTGCCGAGACCGATCCACCTCGCCTGCATCTGGATGGTCTCCCTGGGCACGATCCTCTCGGCCATGTTCATCATGGCCGCCAACTCCTGGATGCAGCACCCCGTCGGCTACACCATCAACCCGCAGACGCATCAGGCCCAGCTGACCGACATCTGGGCGCTGTTCACGAACCCCGTCTTCTACTGGGGCTACCTGCACGTGATCATGGCGTCGATCGTGACCGGCGCACTGGTGATGCTGGCCGTCTCCGCCTGGCACCTGCGCAAGAGGCACCAGGTGCACGCCTTCCGCAAGACGGCGACCCTGTCGCTGGTGGTGCTGCTCCCGGCGGCGGCGCTCGTGATGTTCTTCGGCGGCCGGCTCGGCATCAACGAGACCAAGTACCAGCCGATGAAGATCGCCGCCGCCGAGGGTCAGTGGAACACCTGCCAGCCGTGCTCCTTCTCCGCCTTCCAGATCGGGGGCGGCAACAATGACCAGAATCCCGATCTCATCATCCCTATCCCCCACTTGCTCTCGATACTGGCCACGGGCACGTGGAACGGCAAGGTCGAGGGCATGAACCAGGTCCAGGCCCAGTACGTGAAGCAGTACGGGCCCGGCAGCTACGTGCCCATCGTCTTCATTCAGTACTGGGGGATGCGGGTCATGGCCTACCTGGGGGCACTCATCTTCCTGTTCGCCCTGTGGGGTGCGTACCTGGGCATCCGGCGAAGGCTCGATAGATCCAAATGGTTCCAGCGCGTCGCCATCTACGCAGTCGTCGCGCCGTTCCTCATGACGATCGCCGGATGGCTCTTGACCGAGAACGGCCGTCAGCCGTGGATCGTCCAGGGGTTGATGAGGACCACCCAGGGCGTGTCACCGTCGGTGAGCTCGACGGAGGTCTGGATCAGCCTCATCGCCTTCGCATCGATCTACATCGTCCTCGGCGCCGCCGACGGCTACCTCATGATCCGGTACGGGCGCAAGGCGCTGGAAGAAGAGCCCGAGGCCGAAGACGCCCGCGAAGAGAAGCAGCCCGAAGGGGCCGACGTGCCCGCGATCGTGTACTAGGAGGCGGCGTGAAGAGCTTGTGGTTCGTGATCGTGGCCTTCTTCTGGGTTGGGTTCTTCGTGCTCGAGGGCTTCGACTTCGGTGTCGGCATGCTCCATTCGTTCGTAGCCAGAGACGACCTCGAGCGCCGGGTGGCGATCAACACCATCGGTCCGACCTGGGACGGCAACGAGGTCTGGCTCATCGTGGCCGGCGCCGCCACGTTCGCCGCCTTCCCCCTGTGGTACAGCACGATGTTCTCCGCCCTCTATCTCGCTCTCCTCATCGTCCTACTGGCACTCATGGCGCGCGGTGTGTCCTTCGAGTACCGGGGCAAGCTCGACGACCCGAGGTGGCGAACAGCATGGAAGTGGTCGATGACCCTCGGCAGCGCGGTCATCCCCTTGCTGATCGGCGTGGCGCTCGGTGACCTCCTCCACGGCCTGCCGATCAACCGGGACCACGTCTACACGGGGACGTTCTGGAACCTCCTCGTCCCCTACGGCCTGTGGACCGGGGTCACGCTGGTGGCGCTCTCGCTCTTGTCGGGTGCGACGTTCCTGGCCCTCAAGACGACCGGGGACTTTCACGATCGCGTCACGGGGGTGGCCCGTCGCGTGAGCGTGGCCGCCGCCCTCCTCGTGGCGGGCTTCGTCATCTGGACGGGGCTCGTCGCCGGCCGAGGGTTCGCCCCCAATGTCTTCGCCGCCATAACCGTGGTGGCCGCGCTGGCCGCGGCGTGGCTCGCCGGCACCGTGCGGGAGGGATGGGCGTTCGGCTCGGCCTGTGTGGCGATGGGAGCCACCATCACGACGATCTTCGCCGAGCTCTACTCCAACGTGATGGTGTCCAGCACCAACTCGGCGTTCAACATCACCATCGGCAACGCCGCCGCCAGCTCGTACGCACTCACGCTCATGACCGTCGTCGCCGGCATCTTCGTGCCCCTAGTCGTCGGGTACCAGGCGTGGAGCTACCACGTCTTCCGTCAGCGGCTGGCCGCGCCCCGGGTAGCGCGACCATGACCCCGGGTGCCGCCCAGCGACCCGGTATCAGCGCTTCCGAGTTCCGCGCGCTGTACGAGCGACTCAGGCACCAGCATGGCTGGGGGCCCGACGACCGGCGCGGTGCGCTCAACAACATCACCCCGTCGTCGGTGCTGGCAGCGGCGACCAATGAAGTGCGTCTGGGCCGGTCGGTGGGTCTCGCCGCGCCGGTGGAGACCTCGACGACCCCCGACAATCCTGAGCCAGCCGGCCATGAGATGACCGGTCCACCGGGTGGTCACGCGGCGGCGTCCGGGCTGGACTTCGCCATGGACCGGCTGACGATGAACATCCATGGCAACGCCGACAGCCATCTCGATGCGCTGTGCCACGTGATCTACGACGGCGAGCTGTACAACGGGGTGGCCGCCGACACCATCACGCAAGACGGGGCGACCGCCCTCTCGGTCGATGAAGCCCACGATGGGATCGTCAGCCGGGGTGTCCTGCTCGACATCCCGCGATTGCGCAACGTTCCCTGGCTGGAGCCCGGTGATCACGTCCACGTCGACGAGCTCCTCGCGGCAGAGCGAGCGGAGCACGTCAGCATCGGCCAGGGTGACATCCTGCTCGTGCGCGTCGGCCACCGGCGCCGCCGCGCCGAGCTCGGGCCCTGGAATGCCGCCGAGGAGCGAGCGGGCCTCCATCCTGCGGCGATGGAGCTGCTCGCCGACCGGGGCGTCGCCGTGCTCGGAAGCGACGGCAACAACGACACCGCTCCCAGCGCCGCGGCCGGCGTCGCATTCCCAGTCCACGTGCTGGCCATCGAGGCCCTCGGGCTGTACCTCCTCGACTACCTCCAGCTCGAGGACCTCATGAGGGTCTGCGGGGACCGGAGCCGGTGGACGTTCCTGTGCGTGATCGCCCCGCTTCGGTTGCCGACCGGCACCGGTTCGCCCGTCAACCCGATCGCCATCATCTGACGATGATCCACGTCAGGGCGGTCAGCCCCTCCGATGTGACCCCGAGGCTCGTCGAGACCCTGCTCGACAACCCCGGCGTGCTCGACGTCGTCGTCCTCGATGGCGCGGCGCGGAGCCCGGACGGCGACGCGGTGCAGTTCGACGTCATCTCGGCGGAAGCCAACTCGGTCCTCAGAGAGCTCCGGCGCCTGGAGGTGGACCGCCGGGGCTCGATCATGATCGACGCCGTCGAGTCATCGATCTCGGACGCAGCCGCCCGGGCCGAGGGTCGAGAGCCGATCGGCAAGGCGTTCTCTCCCATCTGGGAGCAGGTCGACGCCAGGATGCGAGCTCTCGGGACCTACCCCCCCAGCTGGTTCGTCCTGCTGACGATCGCCGGCGTGCTCGCAGCCATCGGGATACTCACCAACTCGCAGATCCTCATCGTCGGCGCCATGATCGTGGGGCCGGAGTACTACGCCGTCCTCAGCGTGGCCCTCGGCATCAACAACGGCGACCGGCCCCGCATCGGCCGAGGTCTGCGCGCACTCGTCGTCGGGTTCCTCTTCGCTATCGTCGCCAGTCTGCTCTTCAGCCTGATCGTGCACGCCTTCGACCTGCAGCCGACGGCCTTCGACCGGGGTGTCCGGCCGGTGTCCGACCTGATCAACAACCCGGACTTCTTCTCCGTAGTGGTCGCCGTGCTCGCCGGCGTCGTCGGGGTCGTGTCGCTCGCCGAGGCGAGAACCGGCGCCCTCATCGGCGTCTTCGTCTCGGTGACGACCATCCCAGCCGCCGCCGACATCGGTGTCTCGGCGGCGTTCTCCAGCTGGCGTGAGGCGCGGGGCTCGTTGTTCCAGCTCCTCCTGAACATCGTCGTGCTGATCGTCGTCGGCTCGATCGTCCTCCACTTCCAACGACGCGTGTGGCATCGCATCAGCCATCGGACGACAGCGCGCTGACCAGCTAGCCTCGCGAGGCTCCCACTGCCTCCGCGGGTGGCGCCGACGCCGGCGTCGGGGGTGCGGTCGGGCGTGGTGTCGCTGTGAACCTCGACGACGCGACGTACGCGACGGCAACAGCCACGATCACCAGCGGCATGACCTCCACCTCATCGGACAGCAGCAGCAAGCTGGGTATCAGCACCGACGTCAGCGGGAGCCTGAGCATCACGACCATCATGGCTCCCATTCCCATCGCCGCTCCTGCCACCAGCGGCAGGCCCGGTGCGTGCGACAGGGCCATGCCGCCCGCAGCACCGACGAAGAGGGCCGGGAAGATGGGCCCACCGCGAAAGCTGCTCAGCGACGCGCCGTACGCAAGCCCCTTGCAGGCAACGAGGAGAACCAACGCACCCAGCGAGTAGGTCGCGCTGTGGGCGAGCAGCGGTCCCAATGCCGACTGGCCCGAGAACAGCACCTCCGAGCTGCCCTTGCCCGTGCCCTCGGCGAAGGCGATCGCCAGCCCGGCGACTGCCAACCCGACCAACGGGGTCAGCACGATCATCCGCGGCGTGACGCGGGCTTGGAGGAACAAGGCGAGCCAGCGGATACCCGACCCCAGGAGGGCGGCGGCCAGGCCCACGCCAATCGCCCACCCCAACTCGGCGCCGTCGGGTCTGGCGAGATGGGGAAGGTTCGGGATCGCCAGCGAGAACGTCCCCAGCCCACTCCACGCGCCCAACCCGACGAAGACGAGCGAGCCGATGCCGGCGGCCACCAGACCGGGCAGCAGCACCAGCTCCATCATGGCGCCCGCCAAACCCGAGGCCTCCATGAGGAGAAAGGCGCCGGCGATGGGCGAGCCCAGCAGGGTGCTCACGGCGGCGAAGCTACCGGCCGCAGCGACCACCGTCATCGTCCTGTCGGGCACGTCGCGCTTGGCCAGCCGCACGGCGCACACGCCGAGGCCGCCTCCGAGGGCGATCAGGGGCGCCTCCGGGCCGATCACCACGCCCAGCGCCAGGCTGGCCAGAGCGGCGAAGAAGACGCCCGGCATCTCGATCGGTGTCGGCGCGCCTCCCGCCTTGAACCCCTCGGCCGGCAGGTGCCCACCCGTTCCCGGGAGGTAGCGGATGGTCAGCGCAACCAGCACGCCGGACAGCGCCAGCAATGGAAGCGGCCACCAGATCGGCTCGGTGCTGAAGCCGAGACCGTGCGGGAGGTGGGTGAAGATCTGGCTCTGGAGCACGGTGACGAGCTCGAGGAAGCCCCAAGCGGC
>DASXCO010000195.1 GCA_036491125.1 Acidimicrobiales bacterium
TCGACGGGAGACTGATGCTGCGCCAGACCGCCACCGGGTCCGAACCCGGGGCGCTGGGCCGGAGCCTGGCCCGCCACCTGCTCGACGATTGCGGCGGGCGGGCCGTCCTCGACGACCTCGCCGGGGTGGGCGGGTCGTGACGGAACGAGTCCGCATGCACCCGACCTCAGTCGTGGGTCGAGGTCTTTTCTGGTGCTGCGGCGTAGCCGCCGATGGTTCTCGGTAGGTGTCACAGCCGGCTGGGAGACTGTGCTGGTGGCGTACCGTTGGTCGAACAAGACCATGAACTCGGCGAAGCACCACATTGTCAGGTGCCGGAAGTACCGCCGCCGGGTGCTGGCTGGCCGAGTCGAGGCCCGCCTGAAGGAGATAATCGTGTCCACGGTGGGTGGCGCACCGCTCGAAGTTGTCCGCCGCCATGCAAAGAACCAGAGGCTGGCGGCGTAGATGGCGCATCGCTACCGGCTTCACCCGAACGCATCCCAGGAGGAGATGCTGGTCCGGCACTGTGGGGATGCCCGCACGGTTTGGAACGTGGCCCTCGAGCAGGAGAACTTCGGGCGTGAGCGTCGGGACGGGAGGTGGCGAACCAAGCCGGGACTGGCGGGTCGGCCCGGCGCGACGGCCCGCCAACGTCAGCTGGCCGAGGCCCGCCAGTGCTTCGGGTGGCTGGCGGAGGGGTCCTCGAGCGTGCAGCAGCAGGCGTTGCGGGACTTCGATCAGGCTTTGCGGAACTGGTCCGGGGGCACCCACGGTCGCCCGTGTTGGCGTAAGAGAGGCGTCAACGAGGGTTTCTGTGTGCGCGATGTGCACGTGGAACGACTGAACCGGCGGTGGGCGACGATCGCGGTGCCCAAGTGCAGCCCGGTCCGTTTCCGCCTGTCTCGGCCGCTGCCCCCAGGCCATGGGATGGCCCGGATCACCCTCGATCGGACGGGCCGCTGGCACGTCAGCTTCTCCGCCTGCCAACCGACCCTCGTTCGGGAACCAACGGGTAGGAAGGTCGGTCTCGACGCCGGCGTGGTTGCCACCCTCAGCACCTCCGATGGCGAGCACCTGCACGTGCCAAGCCTGCGGCCCGGTGAGACCCAACGGCTCCGCCGCCTCCAGCGCAAGCTCGCCCGCCAGCAGCGTGGCTCGCAACGACGCCAGCGAACCAAGCGGGCTATCACCCGGTTGAGAGCCCGGGAGGCCGACCGACGGCGAGATTTCGTCGAGCAGACCACGACTGCGGTGGTGCGCGGCTTCGATCTCATTGCCATCGAGGACCTGGCCGTCAAGAACATGGTTCGTTCCGCCAAGGGCACCATCGAGCAGCCCGGAACTAACGTCGCCCGGAAGCGAGGACTGAATCGGGCGATCTCGGCCCAGTGCTGGGCGATGATTCGTCGCCGCTTGGAGGACAAGGCCGCCACCTGCGACGTGAAGGTGGTGCCGGTCGACCCCAAGCACACATCGCAGCGGTGCGCCGCCTGTGGGCATCTCTGCCCCGGAAACCGTGAGAGCCAAGCGGTGTTCCGGTGCAATGCCTGCGGTCATGACGCCAACGCCGATGTGAACGCAGCCAGAAACATTCTTGCCGCCGGGCTGGCGGTCACAGCGCGTGGAGGAACATCCCACCAGGGACCCAGCGAAACGCGAACCCGACCGGTCGCCGCATGAGCGCCCGGGAATCTCACGACTTCAGTCGTGGGAGGGACGTCAACGTGTACCTCGTGGGTGCCGGACCCGGCGATCCCGGTCTGATCACCATAAAGGGTGCCGAGGTGCTGGGCCGAGCCGACGTGGTCGTCCACGATCGGTTGGCCGAGCGGTCGCTCCTCGACCTCGCCCCCGCCGGGGCGGAGCGGATCGACGTGGGTAAGAGCCCCGGCGATCCCGTCCACCAGGACGAGATCAACGGTCTGCTCGTGGCGCACGGCCGCGCCGGACGCCGCGTGGTGCGGCTCAAGGGGGGCGACCCGTTCGTCTTCGGCCGGGGCGGTGAGGAGGCGGAGGCCCTGGCGGCAGCGGGCGTTGACTTCGAAGTGGTCCCCGGTGTGACCGCCGCGGTGGCCGTTCCCGCCTACGCGGGTGTCCCGGTGACCCATCGTGGGCTCTCGACCTCCTTCACGGTGGTGACCGGCCACAGTCGCCAGGCCCTCGACGCCGAGGTCGACTGGGACGCCCTGGCCCGAGTGGGCGGGACCATCGTCGTGTTGATGGGTGTCGCCCACCGGGACGAGATCGTCCGGCGGCTCATCGCCGCCGGCCGCCCGCCTACCACGCCAGTGGCCGCGGTCGGTTGGGGCACGCGACCGAGCCAGCGCACCGTGCGCACGACGCTCGCCGGTCTGCCCGCCGCCGATCTGGAACCGCCCGTCACCATGGTGATCGGTCCGGTCGCCCGGCTGGACCTGGCCTGGTTCGAGCGCCGGCCCCTCTTCGGGTGGACGGTCGTCGTGACGCGGGCCCGATCCCAGGCTTCCACCCTCGTCGATCGCCTGCGTTCGGTGGGCGCCGGGACCGTCGAGCTGCCGGTCATCTCGGTGACGACGGCGGCCGACGGAGGGGCGTCGCTGGGATCCGCCGCCGAGCGGCTCGACCGCTACGAGTGGGTGGTCTTCACCTCGGCCAATGCCGTGGAGGCCCTGATGGGCCTCGTGCGCGACGCCAGGGCCTTCGGGTCGGCGCGCGTCGCCGCCATCGGCACCGGTACGGCGGAGGCGCTCGGCCGGTGGCGCCTGGTCGCCGATCTCGTGCCCGAGCGCTTCGTCGCCGAAGGGCTCCTGGATGTCTTCCCCGACCGGCCCCCCGCCGACGCTGCTTCTTCGGCCTCGGGGGCGGGGGGGCGGGTGCTCCTGCCCCGGGCGGCCGAGGCTCGCGACGTGCTCCCCAAGGGGCTGCGGGCCAAGGGCTGGCAGGTCGACGTGGTCGAGGCGTACCGCACCGAGCGGATGCGGCCCTCGGGGGAAGCCCTGGCTGCGGTGCGCTCGGCCCAGGTCGTCACGTTCACGTCGTCGTCGACGGTGAGGGGATTCCTCGAGGTCGTGGACCGCGGCGACGTGCCCCCTGTGGTCGCCTGCATCGGGCCGGTTACCGCGGACACGGCGAGGTCGCTTGGACTGCAGGTGGACGTCGTCGCCGCCACGCACACCGTCGAGGGGCTGGTCGACGCGCTGGCAAAGGCCCGCCGTGCAACTGGCGGCAAAGGCCCGCCCTAGGCTGAGGACGTGAGCTTTCCCGCCCGCCGACTGCGCCGGCTCCGGCGCCTGCCGACGCTGCGGCGCATGGTCGCGGAGACCCGGGTGTCGGTCGATGACCTGGTGGCGCCGCTGTTCGTCCGCCAGGGCATCGACGAGCCCCAGCCGGTGGCGTCGCTGCCCGGCGTCGTCCAGCACACCACCGCCTCACTGGTGAAAGAGGCCCGCCGACTGAGCTCCTTCGGGGTGCCCGCCATCGTGCTGTTCGGCCTGCCGGCGGCCAAGGACCCCATCGGCTCCGAGGCATGGAACCCCGATGGCGTCACCCAGGTGGCCCTGCGGGAGCTTCGCCACGAGCTGGGCGACGCCATGGTGCTCGTGGCCGACCTCTGCCTCGACGAGTACACCGACCATGGCCACTGCGGGGTGCTGACGGCGTCGGGGACGGTGGACAACGACGCCACGCTCGAGCTCTACGGGCGGGTGGCGGTGGCCCAGGCCGATGCCGGTGCGGACGTGGTGGCACCGAGCGGGATGATGGACGGCCAGGTGGGCGCCATCCGCGCCGCGCTGGACCACAGCGGCCGGCCCGAGCTCGCCGTCCTGGCCTACGCGGCCAAGTACGCATCGGCGCTGTACGGGCCCTTCCGCGACGCCGTCGACGTGGCCATCGCCGACGGCGGGGACCGCCGGG
This sequence comes from Acidimicrobiales bacterium, assembly GCA_036491125.1. NCBI lineage: Bacteria > Bacillati > Actinomycetota > Acidimicrobiia > Acidimicrobiales > Acidimicrobiales bacterium. Next base: position 3,877 of record DASXCO010000195.1, read on the forward strand.
ATTACCAGCAGGACCCGCCCAACCGACGCGAAGCGCTGGCCGAGGTGGCCCTCGACATCGCCGAGGGCGCCGACATGGTCATGGTCAAGCCTGCCCTGGCCTACCTCGACGTGATCGCCGCCGTGCGGGCGAAGTTCGACGTCCCCGTTGCGGCGTACCACGTCAGCGGCGAGTACGCCATGGTCAAGGCGGCGAGCGAGCGGGGCTGGATCGACGGCGCGGCGGTGGCCCTCGAGCACGTTGGCGCCATCAAGCGGGCCGGGGCCGACCTCATCCTCACCTATTTCGCATCCGAGCTGGCCGAGACGCTCGGAAGTTGATGCTCGAGGCGCGCGCCCAGGCCCCGACCAACGTCGAGCTGTACGAGCGAGCGTGCCGGGTGCTGCCGGGTGGGGTCGACTCGCCCGTGCGCGCGTTCAAGGCCGTCGGAGGCGTGCCGTACTTCGTCGACCGGGCCGACGGCGCCTATGTATGGGACGTCGAGGGCCGGCGCTACGTCGACTACGTCCAGTCGTACGGCGCATCCATCCTTGGCCACGCCCACCCCGCCATCGTCGACGCCGTCCAGCGGGCGGCCGGTCGGGGCACCTCGTACGGCGCCCCCACCGAAGGCGAGGTGCTCATGGCCGAGGTCATCCGCGACCGGGTGCCCGGCTGTGAGCTGGTCCGGCTCACCTCGAGCGGGACCGAGGCGACCATGAGCGCGCTGCGGGTGGCGCGAGGCGCCACGGGACGGTCGCGGGTGGTCAAGTTCGCCGGCTGCTATCACGGACACAGCGACAGCCTCCTGGCCGGCGGGGGCAGCGGGGTGGCGACCCTCGGACTCCCCGACTCCGCCGGGGTGCCGCCGGGGGCGGTCGCCGACACCATCGTCGTCCCCTACAACCAGGTGCCGGCGATCGGATCGGACGTGGCCTGTGTCATCGTCGAGCCCGTCGCCGCCAACATGGGCCTGGTTCCGCCGGCGCCGGGATTCCTCGAGGGGCTGCGCAAGGCGTGCGACGACGCCGGGGCGGTCCTGATCTTCGACGAGGTCATCACCGGCTTTCGGGTGGCCAGCGGGGGCGTGACCGAGACGAGCGGCGTGGTCCCCGATCTGTGGTGCTTCGGAAAGGTGATCGGCGGCGGGCTGCCAGTGGGGGCGTTCGGGGGCCGACGCCCGATCATGGAGCAGCTCGCCCCCCTCGGCCCCGTGTACCAGGCCGGCACGCTGGCCGGGAACCCGCTGGCGACCACGGCCGGCCTGGCCGCCCTCGAGCTGCTGACGCCGGCCGCCTACGACGCCCTCTCCGAGCGGGTCGCTCGCTTCGCCGCAGCCCTCGCTCGAGCCCTCGAGGAGGCTGGCGTCGCAGCGCAGGTTCCGGTTGTGGGACCGCTCATGGGGCTGTTCTTCGGCGCCGAGCCGGTGACCGATTACGAGGGGGCGCAGGCGTCGGCTGCGGGTGGACAGTACGCCGCCTTCTTCCACGCCATGCTGACGCGGGGGGTGACCTTGGCTCCTGGGCCCTACGAGGCCATCTTCCCCAGCCTCGCCCACACCGAGGCGGACCTGGCCCGCACGGTGGAGGCTGCAGCGGAGGCCGCAGCCGAGCTGGCCGGCGCTTCGCGTCCTTGAGGGAGCTATGCCCTACGGGCGAGCGCCGCCACCGCCCGATAGGCGGCCTCGGCGGGACCCAGCTCGTCGGGGCGCAGCAGGTTGGCCATGATGCGCAGCACCCACTCCATGAGGGTGCGGCTGTGCATGCCCGTGCCCACCAGCGCCCGCATCAGCTGGGGTCGCCCGATGATCTGCACGAAAGCCTGCGCCACCCGGTAGTAGAGCCCGTAGCGGTGCTCGAGGGCCGACTCGTAACTGCCGAGGGCGCCGCCATCGCCGGTGGCGAGGGCCTGGCCGACAGCGGCGGCGGCGAGCCGCCCCGTCTCGTAGGCGTAGGCGATGCCCTCACCGTTGAACGGGTTGATCGCTCCCGCCGCGTCCCCCACGACCAGGTAGCCGGGGCCCGAACGGGGACCGACGGAGAGGCCCATCGGCAGCCGTCCACCGGTGGGGGCCCCGCAGGACGTCGCCCGTGAGAGCTCCCAGGAGCGGGGAGCGGTGTCGACGAAGGCCGCCAGGAGCTCGGTGGTGTTCACGCCCGCCCAGCGGTCGGAGGTGGAGAGCAGCCCGACCCCCACGTTCACCCGTCCGTCGCCCAGCGGGAAGATCCAGCCGTATCCGGGCAGGACCTGACCCTCCCGATCGTGCACGTCGAGGTGGGATTCGATCCAGGGCTCGTCGTGGCGGGGTGAGCGGTAGTAGCCGCGGAGCGCCATGCCGAGAGCGAGGGCGCGATCCCGGCTCGCGCCCAGCGCCCGCCCGAACCGGGAGTTGGCGCCGTCCGACACGACGACGTAGCGGGCCCTGATCTCGTCGGCGGCGCCACCGTCGCTGCCGGCCACGACGGCGCCCCGGACGCGGCCGTCTTCGAGCACCGGCGCCGTGGCCACCGTTGACTGCCGGAGATCAGCGCCGACCTTCTGGGCTCGCTCGGCCACGACCTGGTCGAGGTCGCGCCGGGTCACCACGTAGCCGTGCGTCGGGAGGTCGGGGTGATCGGGCCACCCCAGCTCCAGCTCCCGGCCGAAGGCGACGGCCCTGAGGCCGTCATAGCGATGGAAGCTGGCCAGCTCCTCGGCCAGGCCCATGTCCTCGAGCTGGCGTACGGAGCGGGGGGTGAGGCCATCTCCGCACGTCTTCTCCCTCGGGAAGCGCTTGCGCTCGAGCAGCACCACGTCGTAACCGGCATCGGCCAGCCAATAGGCGCACGCCGAGCCCGAGGGACCAGCTCCCACCACCAGGACGTCGTGGGCATGATCGACTGAGGTGCTCATCAGGACGACTCTACGACGGCCGACCGCAGGGGCGCCGCCGGGGGGCGGCGCCGATCTGACCGCCTTCGAGGGGCCGTGGTACAAAGGCGCCGAGGTCCGACGATATGGCCCTCGCCACCAGGGGGGCGACCCACCGATGGATAACTACCTGCCGATCGTCTGCATGTTCGTCCTGTCGATACTCTTCGCCGCGCTCTCGTTCGCCGCGTCCTCTCTGCTGGGGCCCAAGCGGCCGACCAGCGCCAAGTCGACCCCCTACGAGTGCGGCATCGTGCCCGAGAATGAGCCGGCGGAGCGGTTCCCGGTGCGGTTCTACCTCGTCGCCATGGTCTTCATCGTCATCGACATCGAGATCATCTTCCTGTACCCCTGGGCGGTCATCTTCCGCCAGCTGAGCACCTTCGGTCTGGTCGAGATGGTCCTCTTCGCCGTCGCCGTGCTGTTGTCGTTCATCTACCTCATCAGCAACGGCGCCCTCGACTGGGGCCCGGTCAAGCGCCTCCGACCCCTGCCGGGGACGACGACGGAGCGGACCACGGACACCACGGTCCGTCGCATCGGCCAGGACACCGGCGAGGCGGCCTGACCATGGGGCTCGAGAGCCTCAACCACAACTTTCTGACCGGCAACCTCGAGAACCTCGTGAAGTGGGCTCGGCGCAACAGCGTGTGGCCGGCCACCTTCGGGCTCGCCTGCTGCGCCATAGAGATGATGTCCGCTGGGGCGGCCGACTACGACCTCGCCCGCTTCGGCATGGAGGTCTTCCGGGCGTCGCCCCGTCAGGCTGACCTCATGATCGTCGCCGGCCGGGTGTCGCAGAAGATGGCTCCCGTGCTGCGCCAGGTCTACGACCAGATGCCCGAGCCCAAATGGGTGATCTCGATGGGCGTGTGCGCCTCGACCGGCGGGATGTTCAACAACTACGCCATCGTCCAGGGCGTCGACCAGGTGGTCCCGGTAGACGTGTACACGCCTGGGTGCCCGCCCACGCCCGAGACGTTGCTGCACTCGATTCTCACGCTGCACGAGCAGATCCGCACCGGTGACATCACCCGCCGCCGGCAGGCCACGGGTGCCGGCGCCGAGCTTCAGGTCGGGCAGCCAGTCCCGGTCCACGTGGGGACGCCCCGCTGATGGCGGTGATGACAGGAGAGGTGATCCACCCGTCGCGAGACGAGTACCACCAGGTCGTCGCCGGGCTCAAGGACGAGGGCTTCGAGATGTGCGTGGACGTGTGCGGCGTCGACTACCTCGCCCACCCGGGCCGCGGCCTCCCGCCCGAGGTTCGTCCAGAGCGCTTCGAGGTCGTGGTGAACCTGGTCTCCATGGAGCACCGTCGGCGCGTCCGCGTCCGGGTGCAGGTGCCGGAGTCCGATCCCACGATCCCCTCGCTGTTCGATCTCTATCCCGGCGTCGAGGCCTCCGAGCGCGAGACGTTCGACATGTTCGGGATCCACTTCGCTGATCATCCCGACATGACGCGGATCCTCATGCCCGAGGACTGGGAAGGGCATCCGCTTCGCAAGGACTACTCGGTCGGGCGGGTGCCGGTGCAGTTCAAGGAAGCCCCCGGAGAGCGTTGAGGCGACGATGAGCCACACCGACGACGAGAGCCGCCTGGTCGCCGAGACCTCCGAGGGGACCCAGGAGATGTTCTCGCGCGAGGGAACGACCGCAGTCGAGCGACGCATCGAGGAAGGCGGCATCGTGCGTCCGCCCGGCGGGGCGACGGCCCTCGATGCCGGCGACATCGACATCGAGGTCGGCGAAGACGAGACGATGATCATCAACATGGGTCCCCAGCACCCGTCGACCCACGGCGTGCTCAGGATCATGATGGAGCTCGACGGCGAGACGGTGCTTCGGGCCAAGCCGATCATCGGCTACCTCCACACCGGCATGGAGAAGACCGGCGAGGACCTCACCTACATCCAGGGCGCCACCAACGTGACGCGTATGGACTACCTCTCGCCGCTCCACAACGAGCTGGTCTTCTCAATGGCGACCGAAGCCCTACTGGGCGTCGAGATACCGGAGCGGGCGACGTGGATCCGGATGCTGATGGTCGAGCTCAACCGCGTCTCGTCGCACCTCCTCTGGATGGCCACCAACGGCATGGACCTCGCGGCCACGTCGATGATGATCTACGGCTTCCGCGAGCGCGAGGTGGTGCTCGACTTCCTCGAGAAGGTCACCGGCCTCCGCATGAACCACAACTACATCCGCCCCGGCGGTGTGGCCGCAGATCTCCCCGATGGGTGGCAGGACGATGTCGAGGCGATCTGCCAGGCCATCCCGCCCCGACTGGCCGAGTACGACGATCTGTTCACGGGCCAGCCGATCTTCCGTGAGCGCACCGAAGGCGTGGGACGCATCAGCGCCGAGGCGGCGATCGCCTCTTCGGCCACCGGCCCCATCCTCCGGTCGACCGGCGTGCCCTGGGACCTGCGGAGGACGATGCCGTACCTGTTCTACGACCAGGTCGACTTCGACGTCGTGGTGGGGACCTACGGCGACAGCTTCGACCGCTACGCGGTGCGGCTGAACGAGATCCGCGAGTCGCTCCGCATCATCCGCCAGGTCGCCGACCGCATCCCCGAGGGGGACTACCGCACGCTGGACAAGAAGGTCACCCCACCTCCCCGAGCCCGCATCGACGAGTCGATGGAAGCCCTGATCCACCACTTCAAGATCTTCACCGAGGGCTTCAAGGTGCCCGAGGGCGAGGTGTACGTCGCCATCGAGTCGCCCCGCGGCGAGCTCGGCTGCTACCTCGTCTCCGACGGCTCCCCCAAGCCCTACCGGCTGCACATACGGGCGCCGTCGTTCAGCAACCTCCAGAGCATGGCGAACATGGTCCACGGCGGTCTGGTCGCCGACGCCGTCGCCATCATCTCCTCCATCGACCCCATCCTGGGGGAGGTCGATCGCTGATGGCCCGACTCAGTGCCGAGACCATGGCTCAGGCCCGGGAGCTGATGTCGCTGTACCCCGACTCACGCTCTGCCCTGGTGCCCATCTGCCATCTGGCCCAGGCGGAGGAGGGCTGGCTCAGCCCCGAGGCCATGGAGGAGATCGCCGAGCTCATGGGTCTCGCGCCGGCCGAGGTGCTGGGCACGGCGAGCTTCTACGAGATGCTGCGCACCGAGCCGGTGGGTCGCTACATGGTGTCGGTGTGCACCAACATCGCCTGCCTCTTGAACGGCGCCTACGAGCTCGTCGAGCACGCCGAGGAGCGGCTCGGCATCAGCGTCGGCGCGACCACGCCGGACAGCATGTTCAGCCTGGAGGAGGCGGAGTGCATCGCCGACTGCGACCGGGCGCCGTGCCTCCAGGTGAACCACCGGTTCTTCGGGTCGGTGAGCGACGAGCGCTTCGACAACCTGGTCGAGGACCTCGCCTCGGGCCGGCTCGAGCACGATGTGCCACCCCACGGCGTGCTGTGCCGGGTTCGCCGCCAGGGCGGGCTCGCCGTGCCGGCCGAGCAGGTGCGGGCGGAGCGGGCCGAAGCCGACCGGGCCCGGGAGGAACGAGCCGCCGCCGCCCAGGCCGAGAAGTCCTGATGGCGCTCACCGATGTGGCGCCGATCGTCACCGCCCGCCTGCGCCATCCCGACTCGCACACCCTCGAGCGCTACCTGGCCACCGGTGGGTACGCCGGGCTCCGCCGGGCCCTGCGCATGGAGCCGGAGCAGGTCGCCGAGGAGGTCAACGCGGCCAGCCTGCTCGGTCGCGGGGGCGCCGGCTTCCCCGCCGGGCGCAAGTGGTCGATGCTCCGGAAGGCGCCCGTTCGCTACCTGGTGGTCAACGGCGACGAGAGCGAGCCGGCGACCTTCAAGGACCACCTGCTCATCGAGCGCGATCCCCACGGGATCATCGAAGGCACCCTCATCGCCGCCTACGCCAACCAGGTCGCCCAGGCCTTCATCTACGTGCGGGGCGAGTTCGCCCTCGGGCTCGAGCGGATGCAGACAGCGCTCAACGAGGCCTATGAGAACGGTGCCGTGGGCCGGGACATCTTCGGATCCGGCTTCTCCGTCGACATCGTCGTGCATCCGGGCGCCGGGGCCTACATCTGCGGCGAGGAGACCGCCCTGCTCGAGAGCCTCGAGGGCAAGCGAGGCTTCCCCCGCATCAAGCCTCCGTACTTCCCGGCGGCCATCGGGCTCTACGGGGAGCCCACGATCGTCAACAACACCGAGACGATGGCGAACCTCCCCTGGATCATCCAGCACGGCGGGCACGCCTTCGCCGCCCTGGGCGAGGGCAGCTCCACCGGCACGAGGCTCTTCGCCTTGTCGGGCCACGTCCGCCGGCCCGGGAACTACGAGCTCGAGATGGCCAAGACCACGTTCCGCGATCTCATCTTCGCCCCCGTGCTGGGCGGCGGCATTCGTGGCGGCCGCCAGCTCAAGGCGTTCATCCCCGGCGGCGCCTCGGCTCCGTGGTTCGGTCCCGACAAGGTCGACCTGCCCCTCGATCAGGACGCAGTGGGCAAGGCCGGCTCCATGCTGGGGTCGGGCTCGGTGATCGTGATGGACGATCAGACCTGCGTCGTGCGGGCTGCTTGGCGCATCGTGCGCTTCTTCTACCGGGAGTCCTGCGGCCAGTGCACACCCTGTCGCGAGGGGTCGGGCTGGGTGGAGAAGGTCGTGCGCCGCATCGAGGAGGGCTCGGGCCGCGAGGAGGACCTGGATCTTCTCCTGGACATGTGCGACAACATCTCCCCCGGTTTGTCATGGCCGCCCCAGCAGACAACGATCTGCGTGCTGGGGCCCTCGATTCCCTCGTCGATCGTGTGGGCCATCCGGATGTTTCGCGACGAGTTCCTCGTGCACATCAAAGAAGGCGCCTGCCCGTATGGCTGACACCTCCACCGACGCCCTCTCGATCGTCGTCGACGGCCGCCAAGTCGAGGCGAGCCGGGGCGAGATGGTGATCGCCGCGGCAGAGAGGGCCGGCACCTACATCCCGAGATTCTGCTACCACCCCAGGATGAGGTCGGTCGGCATGTGCCGCATGTGCCTGGTGGAGATCAGGGGGCCGCGCGGGTACTCCCTCCAGCCGGCGTGCTTCGTCGCCGTGGCGGACGGCCAGGAGATCCGGACCACCTCCGACAAGGTCAAGAAGGCCCAGGACGGGGTGCTCGAGTTCCTGCTCATCAACCACCCCCTGGACTGCCCCGTGTGCGACAAGGGGGGCGAGTGCCCCCTCCAGGACCAGACCCTCACCTACGGTCCCGGGGAGAGTCGCTTCGTCGAGGAGAAGCGGCATTTCGCAAAGCCGATCCCCATCAGCAGCCTGGTGGACCTGGATCGCGAGCGCTGCATCCAGTGCGACCGCTGCACGCGCTTCGCGACCGAGGTCGCCGGCGAGCCCCTGATCAACTTCATCGGCCGCGGCGACCACATCCAGGTCAACACCTACCCGGACCACCCCTTCGCCTCCTACTTCAGCGGCAACACTGTCCAGATCTGCCCGGTGGGCGCCCTCACCGCCGCCCCGTACCGGTTCAAGGCCCGGCCGTGGGACCTCGAGCAGGTCGAGAGCACGTGCACATCCTGCGCCGTGGGCTGCCGGGTCGTGGTGCAGTCGTCGTCCAACCGCCTCACCCGCTACCTGGGGGTCGACTCAGATCCGGTCAACCAGAGCTGGCTGTGCGACAAGGGGCGCTTCGACTTCGAGGCCGTCAACAGCGAAGACCGTCTCACCCACCCGCTGGTCCGCAAGGGCGACGAGCTGGCCGAGGTCTCCTGGGACGAGGCCCTGGCGGCGGCGGCCGAGGGCCTGGCCGGGGCCAAGGAACGCGGGGGTCCGCAGTCGATCGGTGTCATCGGCGGTGCTCGACTGCCGAACGAGGACGCCTACACCTGGGCCAAGCTGGCCAAGGCGGTCATCGGCACCGATTCGGTCGACGCCCAACTCGGCGACGGCCTGCCCGCCGAGGTAGTGCTCGGACTGCCGAGGGCGACGATCGATCAGGCCTGCTCGGCCGACGCCCTCGTGCTGCTCGCGCCCGACGTGCGCGAGGAGCTGCCGGTGCTCCATCTGCGCCTGCGCGAGGCCGCCGTCGAGCGGGGGGTGCCGGTGATCGAGCTCACCGCGCTGCCCACGGGCATGACGCGCTACGCGACCGTCTCGCTCACTTACCGACCGGGCGAGGTGGCGGCGCTGGCCCGCGCTCTCGTGGCCCCCGAGTCGACTGACGACAGCGAGCTGGAGGCCGCTCGAGGCGTCATTCGTGGCGCCTCCGGTGCCGACGGCTCGGGGATCGTGGTGGTCCTCGGTCGCCCGTCGGTGGCCGAGTCCGACGACATGGTGGACGAGGCCGCGGCCGCCATGTTCGGGGCGTGGCCCGAGGCCCGCTTCCTGACGGCCTTGCGACGGGCGAACGTCCACGGCGCCCTCGACATGGGCCTCGCACCCGGCATCCTGCCGGGCCGGGTCGGCCTGGACGAGGGCCGGGCGTGGTACACGGCGGCGTGGGGGACCGTGCCCGAGGAGCGGGGGCTCGACACCGCCGGCATGCTGTCGGCCGCGGTCGAACAGCGGGTGGAGGCGATGGTCCTCCTCGGCGCCGATCCGCTCCGGGACTTTCCCGATCGCCAGCTCGCCGAGCGGGGGATGGCCGCCGCCAGGTTCGTGGTCGCCGTCGACGCCTTTCTCAACGAGTCGTCGGGGCAGGCCGACGTCGTCCTCCCCGCCGCCGTCTACGCCGAGCGCCCCGGCACCACGACCAACCTCGAGGGACGCATCAGCCGCCTGGGCCAGAAGCTCGTGGGGCCGGGCGTGACCCGCCCCGACTGGATGATCGCCGCCGAGCTGGCGGCCCGCCTCGGTGGCGACCTGGGCACCGACACCCTTGAGGCCATCTGGGACGAGATCGAGCGCGTGGCGCCGTCCCACGTCGGCATCACCCGTCACCTGATCGGCGAGCGTCGCGCCGCCGACGGGATCGTGGCCCCGATCCCGAGCGTGCCCGTCCGGCTCGAGGTTGGCACCGGGCATCCGGGGGGCGCTCCCCCGGTCCACTCCGGTGCCAACGACACGGGAGCCGGCTCGACCCAGCCGGTGCCGGGTCCGATCGACCCAATGGCCACCCCGGGCATCGGCGGCATCGAGAGTCAGGGCATACCCAACATCGCCGGGGCGCCCCGGACTACCGACGCTCCCGACGGCACAGACGACGCCCACACGGCAATGGAGCGACCGCCGCTGCTGCGCTTCACCCCGGCCAAGCCGCGCTCGGTGCCGCCGCCGGACGGGTACGCGCTGCGCCTCGTGACCCGGCGCCGACTCTACGACCAGGGGACGCTGGTCCAGTCCTGTCCCTCCCTCGCCGACCTGGCCCCCGCCCCCGCCCTCCGGGCCAACCCGTACGACCTCGACCGCCTCGGTGTGCAGACCGGCGGTCGGGTTCGCGTCCGCACCGGTCGGACTCTCGAGATGGGGGTCCTCGCCGACTCGGACGTGCCTCGCGGCGTCGCCGTGGTCGACCTCGACCTGGCCGAGGAGGGGGCCGAGGACCTCGTCGACAGCGGCCGAGCGGTCACCGACGTGCGCCTGGAGACGATCTGATGGGTGACCCGCTCTTCTCGCACGGCATCGACCCCTGGGTCTTTCTCTTCGTGGCCGTCAAGGTCATCGTCGCCTTCGTCGCGCTGCTGGTGTCGGTGCTGCTCATGATCTGGTTCGAGCGGAAGGTCATCGGCGACATGCAGAGCCGGATCGGCCCCAACCGGGCCGGACCATGGGGGATCCTGCAGAGCCTGGCCGACGGGGTCAAGCTGTTCTTCAAGGAGGCATTGCGCCCCGAGGGCTCCGATCGTTGGGTCTTCTTCCTCGCTCCCTACCTCGCCGTGGCGCCGGCCTTCCTGATCTTCACCATCGTCCCGATCGGCGGGGTGGTGACGGTCTTCGGGCACACGACCGAGCTCCAGGTCGCCGATCCGCAGATCGGGATCCTGTTCCTCCTCGCAATGTCGTCGGTGGCCGTATACAGCCTGATGCTCGCCGGCTGGGCGTCGGGCTCGAAGTACCCCCTCCTCGGATCGGTGCGGGCCACCGCCCAGATGGTCTCCTACGAGGCGGCCATGGGGCTGTCGACGGCGGCGGCCGTCCTCATCACGGGCTCACTGTCCACCCGCGACATCGTCGAGTCCCAGAACGGCAGCCTCTACGGCTTCCTGCCCAACTGGAACGTGCTCCGGCTCGGCGTGGTGCCCTTCGCCATCTTCTTCATCGCGGTCACGGCCGAGGTGAACAGGCCGCCGTTCGACCTGGCGGAGGGCGAGCAGGAGCTCGTCGGGGGGTTCCACACCGAGTACTCCTCGGTGCGCTTCGCCCTCTTCTTCCTGGCCGAATACATGAACCTGATCACGATGTCGGCGATCATGGTGACCCTGTTCTTCGGTGGTCCGGACGGCCCTGCGCCCCACGTCGTTCGCTGGCTGTGGCCGATCCTGTGGTTCCTCGGCAAGACGATCATCTTCCTCTACGTCTACGTCTGGATCAGAGCCAGCCTCCCGCGCCTGCGCTACGACCAGCTCATGGACCTGGGGTGGAAACGGCTCATCCCCCTGTCCCTGTTCTGGCTCCTCGTGGTGGCAGGCATGCTCATCGACTCGCGGTGGGGCTTCGCCGTCTTCGGAGGGGGGCTCTTGTTCGGCCTCATGCTCTGGCAGGCCCTGCGGGTGTCGCGCCCGCCCGAGTGGGCCGGGCCCGAGGGGGTCGATCCTGCCCCACCGGTGTTGGAACCCGGGGGGCGACCTGGGCCGGGCGGGAGGTTGACAACCTGATGGGCTTCTTCGACGGTTTCCGGGTCACCATCCGCCAGGTCTTCGAGCCGCGCGTGACCCATCGATATCCCGACGAGAAGCGCTCGAAGCCGCCGCGCTTCCACGGTCGCCACGTGCTGGGCCGGTACGAGGACGGCATGGAGAAGTGCATCGGCTGCGAGCTGTGCGCCGGCGTGTGCCCGGCGAGGTGCATCTACGTCCGGGGAGCCGACAACCCGCCCGACGCCCCGGTGGCGCCGGGCGAGCGGTTCGGCTTCGTGTACGAGATCAACTACCTGCGCTGCATCCACTGCGACCTGTGCGTGGAGGCGTGCCCGACCGAGGCCATCACCGAGAGCAAGCTCTTCGAGTTCTCCTTCGTCGACCGCCAGGACGCCATCTACACCAAGGACGAGCTCGTCGTCGACGACGAGGGGCATCCCCGCCAGCAGCCGTGGGAGGACTGGCGCCCCGGTGACGACGCCCATACATCGGGGTGGATGCGGGCGACCTCGCCGAACGGCGACGCCGCCTTCGAGGGTCGGGTCCAGTGGTCGGGCGAGCTCGGCTACGGGGTCCGGCACCCCGAGGCGGGCCAGGTCGGAGACCGGGACGACGAGGCCACGGGCAACATCTCCATCCGGGAGGTCGACGCCGCCGACATCCCCCGCCGTTACGGCGGCAGGTACCGCTAATGCCGCTCGTCTCGCTGGTGCCGTTGGCGCACGTGCCGATCCTGGCCGTCACCGTCACCGACGCGACCGTGTTCGCGGTGTCGGCCGCGGTCATCGTGGCCGGGGCCGTCGGTGTCATCGCCGCCCGCAACCCGGTTCACTCCGCCCTGATGCTGGTCATGACCCTGTTCGGCATCGCCGTCCTGTTCGTGGAGCAGTCGGCCGACTTCCTCGCCGTCGTGCAGGTGATCGTGTACGCCGGCGCCATCGTGGTGCTCTTCCTCTTCGTGATCATGCTGCTCGGCGTGGACCGGCTGGAAGCGCTGCAGCGGGACCCGCTTCCGGCTCAGCGGCCGCTCGCCCTGATCATCGGGGCGGCGGGGTTGTCTCTGCTGCTCTTCCTGGCCGGGATCCACTGGGTGACGGGTGCCCACTCGCTGGCCGGTCCCTCCGCCGGACCAGGGTCCAACGTCGAGAAGCTGGCCCGGTCGCTCTTCACCACCTACCTGCTCCCCTTCGAGGTCACCTCTGTCCTGCTGGTGATCGCCGTGGTCGGCGCCGTGGTCCTCTCCCGCCGGCCCTCGAAGGAGGCCGAGCCGCCCGAGCCGCCCGAGGACAGGCGGGTGGGAGGAAGAAAATGAGCCTTGGGGGTCCGTACTACCTGACGCTGGCGGCCGTGCTGTTCACCATCGGCGGCGTCGGGCTGCTCCTGCGCCGCAACGTGCTGGTCATGTTCATGTGCGTGGAGCTCATGCTCAACGCCGTCAACCTCAGCTTCGTCACGTTCTCCCGCATGCTCAACGACATCGGCGGCCAGTCGCTTGTCTTCTTCGTGCTGGTGGTGGCGGCGGCGGAGGTGGTCGTGGGGCTGGGCATCATCGTCGCCATCTTCCGCCGCCGAAAGGGCGCCACGGCGGATGACCTCCACATCCTGAAGGGCTGACGCCGAGCGTGCTGCATTACTCCTACATCATTCCTCTGCTGCCCCTGTCCGGTGCGGTGATCCTGGCCTTCTTCGGCCGGCGTATCGGCAACCCACTGGCCGGCTGGCTGGGGACGCTGCTGGTGACGGCCTCCTTCGTGGTGGCCGTCTTCGTCTTCGTCGACCTGCTCGACCGAGCCAGCGGCAACCGCGCTTTCGACCAGACGATCTTCACCTGGATCCCGGTGGGTGGCCTCCAGATCAAGGCGGCGCTGCTCGTCGACCCCTTGTCGATCACGATGGTGCTCTTCGTGACCGCGGTGAGCGCGCTGATCCACCTCTACTCGATCGGCTACATGCGCCGCGATCCCCAGTTCTCGAAGTTCTTCGTCTACCTCAACCTGTTCGTGTTCTCCATGCTCATCCTGGTCATGGCGGACAACTTCGTGCTCACCTTCCTTGGCTGGGAGGGGGTGGGGGCGTGCTCGTACTGGCTGGTGGCCTTCTGGTTCGACCGGGACGTCGCCGCCAGCGCGGGCAAGAAGGCCTTCATCGTCAACCGGATCGGCGACTTCGGCTTCCTCATCGCCATGTTCCTGATCTTCTCGACCGTGGGCACCCTCAGCTACAGCGGCGTGTTCGGGGCCGTGAACAGCATCGGCCCGACCACCGTCACCGCCATCACCCTGCTGCTGTTCCTCGGGGCGGTGGGCAAGTCGGCCCAGATCCCGCTGTTCATCTGGCTTCCCGACGCCATGGAGGGCCCGACGCCCGTGTCGGCGCTCATCCACGCCGCCACCATGGTCACCGCCGGCGTGTACCTGATGGCCAGGGTCAGCCCCCTCCTCAGCCACACCTCGTCGTCGCTCAACGTCGTGGCGATCGTCGGGCTCCTCACCGCCTTCGTGGCCGCCACCACGGCGTGCGCCCAGGGCGACATCAAACGGGCCCTCGCCTACTCCACCATCTCCCAGCTCGGCTACATGTTCCTGGCCGTGGGGTCGGGCGCCTACGTGGCCGCCATCTTCCTGATGGTGACCCACGCGTTCTACAAGGCCCTCCTCTTCCTCGGAGCGGGCTCGGTCATCCACGGCAGGCACGACGAACAGGACATGGCCCGCTTCGGGGGCCTGCGAAAATGGATGCCGGTCACGGCCGGGACCTTCATCGTCGCCTGGTTGTCCATCGCGGGCGTACCGCCCTTCTCGGGCTTCTGGTCCAAGAGCGACGTCCTCACGAACGCCTTCGCCCGCAGTCCAGCGCTGTATGCCGGCGGCCTGCTCACCGCCCTGCTGACCGCCTACTACATGGGCCGGGTGGTGTTCCTCACCTTCTACGGCCCTGAGCGCTGGCGCACGTCGGGACCGGATGAGACCCTTCCGCACGAGTCACCGCCGGTGATGGTCCTGCCGCTGGTGGTGCTGGCCGTGCTGTCGTTCGCCGGCGGCATCATCAACCTGCCCATCGACAGCTACGACTTCCTCAGCCGGTGGCTCAGTCCCGTCTTCGGCCCTGCGCTGCGGGTGCTCACCTACAGCGGGTCGACCCAGCGCGCCTTCCTGACCGTCGACGCCGTGGTGGGCGTCGTTGGCGCCGTGCTCGCCGCCGGGATCTGGATACGAGCCTGGCAGCGGCCCCGACTCACACCGGTCTTCTTGCAGAGGGCGTGGTGGGTCGACTGGGCCTACGACACCTTCATCTCCCGCCCCTCGACGGCGTTGGCCACCTTCTCGGCCACTGTGCTCGACAACGAGGTGATTGACGGCGTCGTCAACGGCACGGCGACGCTCGTACGTGACAGCGGCGCCCGATTGCGTCGGCTGCAGACGGGCTACGTCCGCAACTACGCCCTCGCCATCGCCACGGGCGCCGCCCTGGTGCTCGCCTATTTGGCCAGCCGGGTGGGCTCGTGAGCGGGGTCGCGGGCGCGGCGGCGCCGGTGCTCGCTGCCGCCCACCCCGGGCCTGGCTTCCCGCTGTTGACCACGCTCGTGCTGATCCCGGCGGGAGGAGCGGTCGTCGTCGCCGCCCTGCCTCGGGCGCGCCAACGGCTCATCGAGGTCCTGGGCGTTGCCTTCTCGGTGGCCGTGTTGGGCTTCGCCGTGTTCATCGCCGTGCGCTTCCGGGTGGGCGACGGAGGCTTCCAGATGGTCTCCCAGCACAGCTGGATCACCCAGTTCGGGATCTCGTGGAAGCTCGGCATCGATGGGATATCGCTGTTCCTCGTGCTGATGTGCGGGGTGCTGTTCCCCGTCGCCCTGCTGGGTGGGCGGGTGCGGAGCAACCCCAAGGGCTTCGTGGCCTCGATGCTGCTGCTCGAGTGCGCGTGCCTCGGGAGCTTCCTTGCCCTGGACCTCTTCCTCTTCTTCCTCTTCTTCGAGCTCACGCTCGTGCCGATGTACTTCATCATCGGCGGCTGGGGTCACGAACGGCGGGGCAACGCGGCGTTGAAGTTCTTCCTCTACACCTTCCTCGGATCGGCGGTCATGCTCGTCGGCCTGCTGACCGTCGTGTACCTCCACCAGCGCAGCACGGGACACCTGACCTTCGATCTCGTGACCTTGTCGGCCACCCAGCCGTTCTCGTCCACCGTGGGCATCGTCCTGTTCCTGTCCTTCATGGCCGCCTTCGCCGTCAAGGCGCCGATCTTCCCTCTGCACACCTGGTCGCCTCCCGCGTACACCGAGGCCCCGGCTGCGGGCTCGGTGATCCTCGCGGCTGTGATGGCCAAGATCGGCAGCTACGGCATCATCCGGTTCGACTTCGAGCTGTTCCCGAAGGCCGCGGCGCAGCTGGCCCCGACCCTCTTGACCCTCGCTGCCATCGGCATCCTCTACGGGGCGGTGGTGGCGGCCGCCCAGCGCGACCTCAAGCGGATGGTGGCGTACTCGTCGCTCACCAACCTGGGCTTCATCGTCCTCGGCACCTTCGCTATCACCACCCAGGGCGTCTCGGGCGGGGTGATCCAGATGCTCAACCACGGCCTGTTCACCGCCGCCCTGTTCCTGCTCATCGGGTTCATCTACGAGCGACGAAAAAGTTGGCAGACGACCGACCTGGGAGGTCTGCAGCGGGTCGCGCCCGTCATGGCCGGGGTGTTCACGGTGGCGATGATGGCCTCGATCGGGCTGCCCGGCCTGAACGGCTTCGTCGGTGAGTTCCTCATCCTCATCGGCACCTTCCTCAGCCACCGCTGGTGGGCCGTGGCCGCGACAATCGGTGTGATCTTCGCCGCCATCTACCTGCTGTGGGCGTTCCAGCGGGTGTTCCATGGCCGGACGACGGGGCCCAACCTCCACATCCCCGATCTGTCCTGGCGAGAGCGCGCCGTCGTGGCCCCGCTGATCCTTGCCATCGTGTTCCTCGGCGTCTATCCGAGGCCGGTGCTGGATCGCATCACGCCTTCGGTCAATCGCCTCATCAGCCACGTGGAGCAAGGCAGCACCTACCGCCAGCCGGCCGTCGCCAACGGATCGTCCGGGACATCGGCCTCCGCCTCGGTCTCGGGCTCGGGCTCGGGCTCGGGCTCGGGAGGACGGTGATGGGAGCCAGCCCGTTCCTCGCCCAGCTCCACCAGGACCTGCCGCCGCTCCAGCTTCCCCGCATCGACTACTCGGCCATCATGCCCGAGCTGCTCCTGATCGGTCTGGCTCTCGTGCTCATGACCGGGGCGGCGCTGACGCGCCGCCGGCTGCCCCGAGGGACGTACGCCATCTTCACAGTTGCCGCCGGCGGCGCGTCCATGGCCTACGCCTACCTGTTGTGGAACCACGTCGCCCGGGGTGGCTACACGGCCATCGCCGGGTCCGTCGCCGTGGACGGGTTCAGCGTCTTCTTCATCATGCTGATCGGCGCCGCGCTCATCGTGTCCGCCCTGTCGGCCGACTCGTACCTGCGTCGGGAGCGGCTCGACGGGCCCGAGTTCTACGTGCTCGCCATGCTGTCGGCGTCGGGGGCCATGTTCATGGCCGCCGCCAACGACCTGATCGTGCTGTTCCTCGGGCTGGAGATCATGTCCATCGCTCTGTACGTGCTGGCCGGCTACCACGCCCGGCGCCGGGAGTCGGGGGAGGCGGCGATCAAGTACTTCGTGCTCGGGGCGTTCTCCTCGGCCATCTTCCTCTACGGCGTCGCCCTCACCTACGGCGCCACCGGATCGACCAACCTGGGCCAGGTCGGGAAGTTCCTGGCCCAGAACGTCACCGTGTCCAACGGCCTGCTGCTGGCCGGGATGGCCCTGCTGCTCGTGGGGCTGGGGTTCAAGGTGGCGGCCGTCCCCTTCCACTTCTGGACTCCCGACGTCTACCAGGGTTCGCCGACCCCGGTGACCGGGTTCATGGCCGCGGTGGCCAAAGCGGCCGGGTTCGCCGGGCTTCTGCGCCTCTTCTTCTCGACCTTCTCGGTCCTGCGGCTGGACTGGAAGCCCCTGATCTGGGCCCTCGCCCTACTCACCCTCCTCCTCGGGGCGGTGGTCGCCATCGTCCAGCGAGACGTCAAGCGGATGCTGGCCTACTCGTCCATCAGCCACGCCGGGTTCGTCCTCGTCGGGCTGGAGGTCGCGACCAGGAACGGGATCGCCGGTGCGCTGTACTACCTCTTCGCCTACGTGTTCATGGTCGTCGGCAGCTTCACCATCGTGGCCCTGGTCGGCGGGCGAGGAGACGGTCGCCACGACCTCGACACGTACCGCGGCCTATCGAGGCGCAACCCGGGCCTCGCCCTCCTGTTGGCGCTGTTCCTGATGGCCCAGGCCGGCATCCCCTTCACCACCGGCTTCCTCGCCAAGTTCTACGTGATCTCCGCCGCGGTCAGCAGCGGCGCCTATCCGCTGGCGCTCATCGCCATGATCGCCGCCGTGATCGCCGCCTTCTTCTACCTGCGGGTCATCGTGCTCATGTACAGCCCGACCGGAGCGGGGGTCGCACCGGCGCCGGCTGGCGCCAGTGCCGGTGGGTACGACACCGGACCCGAGCCCGGTGCCGAGGAGCCGGTGGGCGAGGCCGGCGTGGCCCCCCTTGCGACGGCGCCGGGCGGCGTCGCCGTCGTCGAGCGGACGGCGGAGGCGACGTCGGTGCTCGAGGGCGAGGCCGATGAGGACAGTCCCGTCCACGTGCCCTTGTTGGCCGGCGTGGCGCTGCTCCTGACGGCCGCCTTCACGGTGTTCTTCGGCCTCTACCCGGCCCCGATCATTGACTTCGCCCACCGGGCGACCCTGCTGTTCTAGTGCGACCATCCCGCTCGTTCGATCGCACTGAAACCCGACAGGAACGGCTGGCTCGGCAGGTGCCACTCACTCACCGCCCTTGGCTCGCGAGCTCCTCTGCAGGCTCGCCCGCGTCACCGTTCGGCGAGCTGCCGCGCGCTCCGTCGGGCACCAGGAACCGGCCGATGAGCGGGAGCTCCCAGAAGGACTCGGCCCGGGCGATGGCCACAGCCACTGCAGGCGCCTGCTCGGGCGACTGGTACACCGCGTAGCGCGGCTGCCAGTCCGGGTCGTATTTGGCGTTGAAGCGCCACAGCGACTCGATCTGCATCGAGGAGGACATTCGCCGCAGCATCCAACGCTCGACCCGGCGATGCAGGCCGTCGCCGCTCTCGCCGGCCAGCACCGAGCGCATGGTGGCGAAGTTGAGCCCCAACCCCTGCATGCCCATCTGGCGAAGATGCTCGATCGTCTCCACGATCACGAAGTCCAGCAGGCCGTTCGGATGGTCACCGTCGTCGCGCCGCATGAGGTCGAGCGAGTAGCCGTTGATCCCCGTCGCGGGGACGTACTGACAGAAGGCGACGGGGGTGCCGTCGGCGGCGGTGGCCACGGCCAGCAGCAGACCCACGTCGCGGGGATCGAACAGACGCCCCAGCGTCATGGAGAAACCACGCTCGACGTCGCCTCGACGGCTGCGGGTCATGACGTCGCGCAGCGCATCAGCGAGAGCCGGCTCGAGGCGGGCCGGATCGTGGAAGGAGATGGTGTAGTCGTAGCGCGCTATGCGCTTGACGGCCTGGCGGAGTCCCTTGTTGCGGCCGCCCTGCAACGAGAATCGGGTGATGTCCACGACGCCTTCGTCACCCAGGTAGAGGTCGTGCATGCCCGAAGACCGGTAGGTCGGCAGCCAGTCCTCCCCCGCACCGAGAACGGCCAGGGTCCAACCATGGCTGTCGACGAAGGTGCGGAACGACGACCAGAGTCGGTCGCGCTCGGCTTCGGGGCCGATGGGGTCGGGCGAGACGAGGCAGACGCCGCCGTACACGGCGTAGGCCACGACGCTGTCGCCGTCGATGAAGTGCATCTTGTCGTCACGCAGAGCGAAGTAGTCGAGCGTCCCCTGCCCGTGGCGACGGACGATATCCCTGGTCCGGTGCTGGGTGCCGGCGGCGACGAGACGCCGGTCGACCACCGGCCGGAACAGCAGCACCAAGGCGACGAGGGCCAGGCCCAGGCCGACGGCGAACAGCGTGGGAGCGAGGAACTCGTCCACCCGGTGGGGCAGGCTCACGGTCCGCAGCCCGACCATCCGCCCGGCGACCGCCTCCAAGGCCCTCAGGGGAGCCAGGGGTCGGTCGTCGCGATCGAGGGCCAGGGCGATCTCTACCGACGCCGCCGTCACCACCGTCACGGTCACGGCCCCGACCAGGAGGGCGAGGGCACCCCTTCTCCGGGACGGCCGGTCGACCGCTCCGGGGAAACTGGAGCGGTTGACCACCAGGAACCAGGCCACGCCGAAGGCGATGACCACCTCCTCCAGGCCGCCTCCCTGGACCAGGTGCAGCACCCCGGTGCCCACCAGCAGGCCCATGGCCACGGTCCAGGCCTGGCGCTGGCCCCTCCGGACCCCGCGGGCCAGGCCCAGGAGGGCCAGCCCGGCCAGGGCGACGAGGGCCGAGGCGGCCTGGGAGACCGACAGCGGGACCGCGTCGCGGACGAAGTCGAAGTGATGCCGGAACGGCGCCGTCACGGCCGAGGCCAGGTTGATCACGCCGGCGAGGGCGATGGCCACGGCCGCCAGGCGACGTACCCGGCGCTGGCGTGAGGCGGGGTCGGCGAGCTGCGGATAGGGGGGACCGTGGGGAAAGGTGGCCACGACGGCCGGATGCGGATCGCCGAGGTGGCGACGGCGGGCGGCCATGCGCTCGATAGCGGTGGCGCCGGGCAGGTCGAGGCGGGCCTGTAGCAGCCGGGCATGGAGCTCCGCTCCCGCCTCGAGCTCGACCCACGACAGCTGCCGGCGGTGCAGGAAGACCGGCGGCAGTCCGAGCCGGGCGGGGCACTCGTCGACCACCTCGGCCACCGCTCCCGGGTTGGCGTAAAAGCCCGTCCCGAGGATGCTCAGCTCGGGCCGCCGGGTGTGGCCCGTCACCAGCCCGGCGAGACCCGCGCCCACCAGCGCCGTGGCCTCGGCGCGCGCCCTGTCATTGGGGTCGTCACCAGGGCTGCCCAGGGCGACCCCTCCCATGGCCGCCCAGGTGCGCCGGCTCACCCAGGCCACCCCCAGCACCACCAGCACCAGGTCGAGGACCGTGGTGAGGCCGACCAGGCCCAGTCGGCGGGGCCAGGCGCCCAGATGGGAGAGGTGCTGGGCCGGCGCCGCCCAGAGGTAGGAGAGCGGGACCTTCAGCAGGATGGCCACGGCGAAGGGCACCAGGAGCCACCAGGCGTGTCGAGCGAGCCGCCGGTATGCCAGCCGCGAGGCCAGGAAGCGGGGGAAGCGTGACGGCTCGGGGAGCCGGTCCACGCCCTGGAGCCAGGAGGACCGGGCCCCGCCCAGGGCAGGAAGCATGTCGGCGAGCAGGTGGTGGCCGACGGGGGTGCAGGCCGGGTTGCGCGGATCGGCCAACGCGTGACGGGGATCGAGGCGATGGCCGGGCTCGACCCGGACACGGCGCCGACCAGCTCCGGTCTCGAGGGACACCTCGACGGCCAGAGCCAGCTCGGCCCCGAGCTCGCCGGAGACGGCGCCGGCCGCGGCATGGTCCCAGGCCAGACGGGCATCCCGGCTACCCGGGAGGCAGATCAGGCGGCGACCCTCCCCGGCACTGAAGCCTCGAAGCGCCGTCCTGAGCCTGGGGTGGGCGCCCAATGCCGCCCTGGGATCCGGCGCCGCGTCGGAGGGCTCGGCCACCAACAGCTCGAAGAGGTTGCCGGCCACGATCAGGGCTCCCGGACCGCTCCAGGCCTCGACGGCGCGGGCCAGGTCAGTGGTGGCCGAGGCCGAGGCAGGCGTCGCCGAGGATCCCAGCAGCAGATCGCTCGCGACGAGCACCCGGCCGCCGAGCCCCACCTCGACCTTGAGCTCGTCGACGATCTCCCGGGGCCGGCCTCCCGGGCGGGCGGTGGTGCCGTCGAATGACATCTCCAGCCATCTTGGCAGCGGTTCGCACAGCGCCCGGCAATAGGCTGCACATCGAGATGGCCGAGGCCACGGCGCCGCTCGCGCCGCCCGACAACTGGAGGTGGGCGGCCGAGCCCGTCCCCTCCGGGCCCGCGGTGATTTTCGATATCGACGGCGTGCTCTCGGACGCCGCCAGTCGTCAGCACTATCTCGAGTCGCCCGGACGCGACTGGAACGCGTTCTTCGACGCCTGCGGAGAGGACCCCCTCATCGAGGAGGTCGACCGCCTCTTGGACCTGCTCGATCCAGAGCTGGCCATCATCCTCGTGACGGCCAGGCCCATACGGGTGCAACCCCAGACACTGGCGTGGCTCGACCGCTACCGGATGCGCTGGGACCTGCTGGTGATGAGGGAGCTCGGCGACTACGACACTGCTCGTCACTTCAAATATCAGGCGGTGTCCGATCTGCGGGCCTACGGATTCCGGCTGTTGCTTGCCTTCGAAGACGACCGGCGTAACCTCGAGATGTTCCGGGGAGAAGGAGTCCCGTGCCTCTACATTCACTCGGGCTACTACGACTGAGCCCGGGAGCGGGCCCGCCAGGAACGAAAGCCCTCTAGCCGACGTTCTCGGTGGGTAAGGACCTAGGAATGGTGGTCGATGGGATTTAGGAACACCCTCAAGACGTATGTGCTGCTCGCCGGCCTCGGCGGCCTGTTGGTCGTCATCGGGTTCGCCATCGGCGGGAGCGGTGGCGCGGCCATCGGCCTGGTCATCGGCCTCGTGATCACCGGCGCCTCGTACTGGTTCTCGGACACGATCGCCATCAAGGCGGCCCGGGCCGTCCCGGTCAGCGAGGCCGAGATGCCCGAGTACTACCGGGTGGTGCGGGAGCTGACCCAGCGCATGGACATGCCCATGCCCCGGCTGTACGTGACGCCCGAGATGCAGCCCAACGCCTTCGCCACCGGGCGCAGCCCCAACCACGCCGCGGTGGCCGTAACCAGAGGCATCCTCTCGATCCTCGACTGGGAGGAGCTGCGTGGCGTGCTGGCCCACGAGCTCAGCCACGTGGGGAACCGCGACATCCTGATCGGCTCGGTGGCCGCCGCGGTCGCCATGGGCATCACGTTCGTGACCCGCATCGCCCTCTGGACCACGATCTTCACCGGAGGAGACGGCGAGGGCGACGACAACATCTTCGTGCTGCTCGCCCTCGTGATCCTCGCCCCGCTCGCCGCGGGCCTGCTGCAGTTGGCCCTCACCCGCACCCGTGAGTACGGGGCCGACCGCTCGGGGGCCCGTCTGCTCGGCGACGGCGAGCCGCTGGCCCGAGCGCTGGCCAAGATCGAGGCGGGCGTGAAGGCGGTGCCGATGAACGTGGCGCCCGCTGAGGCGTCCATGTTCATCGTCAATCCGCTCTCGGGCCGCCGGGTCAACTTCGCCAACCTGTTCATGACCCACCCGCCGACCGAGCAGCGCATCGCCCGCCTCCGCTCCGGCGAGTGGCGCAAGTAAGGCCCGCTCCAGGGGTCCCGAACAGTCGAGCCGGCCCGGGAGGGCGGCCGCCAAGGGTGAGGCTCAGTCCCTGAAGTTGGAGAACTGGAGGGGAATCCCGAAGTCCTCGCCCTTCACGGCGGCGATCACGGTCTGAAGGTCGTCCCGCTTCTTGCCCGAGACGCGCAGCTGGTCGCCTTGGGCCTGGGACGTGATGCCCTTGAGCTTCAGGTCCTTCACGAAGCGGTTGAGGCGGCGGGCGTGATCGGCGGAGATGCCGGCGTTGATGGTGATCGACTGGCGGACCGCCCCCTTCGCCGCCTCCTCCACCTTGCCCGAGGCCAGCGCCTTGAGCGAGACCTGCCGCCGCACGAGCTTCTCCTCCAGCACCTGATGGAGGGCCCGCAGACGGTCCTCGGTGGACGAGCGCAGCCGGAGCTCGCGCTCGGCCAGCTCGACGCCGGACTCGGTGTTCTTGAAGTCGAAGCGGGTCGAGGCCTCCCGGTTGGCCTGGTCGACTGCGTTGCGGACCTCCTGGAAGTCGACCTCGGACACGATGTCGAACGTCGGCATGCTCTCAAGCTATCGCCCGGTCGCGTCCTCGCTGTCCAACGCGGCTGAGCAGCCAGGACGCTGCACTATCGTGCCCAGGGCGGGTCGGTGCCCGAGTGGCCAAAGGGAGCAGACTGTAAATCTGCCGGCGTTGCCTTCGGAGGTTCAAATCCTCCCCGGCCCACAACTGCTGGGACAACGTGACGAGGTGACGGCCGCGCTGAGCCGCCGGGTCTAAGGTCCGCCGCCATGCGAAGGACCGTCAACGTCGAGGGGTTGTTTCGGCTGCCCGCCTTCTCCCACGCCACCGTGGCCGGTGACCACGTCTACGTCTCCGGCGCTCTGGGAACCACGGGGGATTCGGACGAACTGGCGCCTGGCGGCACCGGGCCGGAGACGCTTCAGGCGCTGCGCAACATCGAGCGGATACTGGCGGCGTGCGAGGCGACGCTCGACAACGTGGTGAAGGTGAGCGTCTTCCTGGCCGACATGGCGACGGGGCCGGCGATGAACGAGGCCTATCTCTCGGTCTTCACGGGGGATCGTCCGGCTCGCATCACCGTCGGCGGCGTGGGTCTGGCCCTCGGAGCGGCGGTCGAGATGGACTGCATCGCCTACCGGGGCTCCTGACCACCCGCTAGTTCCTTGTAACTAGTAAATATATCCCTCGGGCGGGTGAAAATCGCTGGACCAGGCCAACAGTGGGGGCACCGACGAGGAAAATCGGACACAATGCCGAAACAGGTGCCCATGTTCTCCGTGCGCCGTGCCACCGTCCTTTCCGTGCTGCCTCTGATGGCAGCCCTCTTCGCAGCGTCGCCAGCTGGACCCGCCACCGCAGCGGGTGCAACCACACCGGCCAAGTACCACCGCCTCCTCATCCCCTTCGGAGCGAACAAGTCCAACAACTGGTCCGGCTACAACCAGGGGACTGTGGAGCAGGGGAGCAAGTTGTTCAGCCAGATCTCAGGGGACTGGACGGTTCCCACAGCCACCCAGCACAAGGCAGGGGAGGCGGAGAACTCCTCGAGCTGGATCGGCATCGGCGGTGGCTGCGTCGACGCCACGTGCACCGTCCCCGACTCCACCCTGATCCAGACGGGCACCGAGCAGGATGTCGCCGCCGACGGCACACCGAGCTATTCGGCCTGGTGGGAGATCATCCCCGCACCGAGCCTGACGATCAGCACCATGAGCGTCCACCCCGGTGACCACATGCACGCCAATATCTCCGAGCTCGTGCCCCTGACCGAGGTGTGGACGATCACCATCCAGGACGTCAGCACCGGTCAGACCTTCACCCAGACGGTGCCCTACCCCTCGACCCATCTGACGGCCGAGTGGATCACCGAGACCCCGACCCTGATCAGCACGAGTGGCACGAGCCTCGCGGCGATGCCCAACCTGTCGGGAGCGTCCTTCTCGTCGGCCAAGACGAACTCGGCCCCCGCCGGCTTGAAGCCCTCCGAGGAGATCCAGCTCGTGAACACGAGCGGCCAGGTCCTGGCGACGCCCTCGGCACCCAACGGCACCGCCGACGGGTTCAACGTCTGCACGTACGCCACGAGCTGCTAGCAGTTCCCGCCCTACCCCTTGTCTTCGTCGGCCCGGCCAATATGGCCGGGCCGACGTCGTTGTAGGGGCCGTGCGCGACCACCAGGTCAGGTTGGGGTAACGTAACCTAACCGTAATGCGGGCGTCGGCCCCTGGCCGGTGCCAGCGAGGGCCGGATGTGGGCTTGGCTTGAGCTGACAGGGCGAGGGCGATGCGACAGCTGTGGGCGGATCCAGGACGCCGGGCACGACCGGGCGACGGCGATGTGCAGGCCGACGCGGCCTCGGATCCGCAGCCCCCCAGCCTCGTTCGCCCCGCGATCCTCGGCTTCCTCGCCACCACCGCCATCACCATCGGGGCGTCCCAGCCCGCCTCGCCCTTCACCCTCAAGCAGCCCGGCGCCTGGTACTTCGGCATCCCGGATCCGGGCGGGCACGCCGAGGGGCTGCTCCTCAGCCTGGTGCTGGTGTTCGCCGGGATGATGGTGCTCTCCAGGATCTGGTACGACCTGGCCCGACTGCTCAAGCGCCAGAGCGGCGTGCCGGTGAAGAAGCTGGCTGTCATCTTTGCCATCTGGGTGCTGCCACTGCTCGTGGCGCCCCCCCTGTTCAGTCGCGACGTGTACAGCTACGCCGCCCAGGGGGACATGGTCACCCACGGGATCACCCCCTATCAGTACGGCCCGAGCACGCTGGGCGCGGGCCCGTTCGTGACGAACGTGGACCCGCTGTGGGGCAACGCCCCTGCGCCCTATGGTCCGGTCTTCCTGCGGGTCGACGGCCTGCTCGTCAATGTCACCGGCCACAACCCGCTGGCGACCGTGGTGGGCCTGCGCCTGTTGGCCCTGGTGGGTGTCATCCTCATGGCCGTCTTCATCCCCAAGCTGGCCGAGGCCTACGGACGTGATCCGGCCAGCGCGTTCACCCTCGCCGTCCTCAATCCGATCACCCTCCTCCACCTCGTCGGGGGCGCCCACAACGACGCCCTGATGCTCGGTCTGCTCGTCGCGGGCCTGGCCCTGGCCAAACGTGGAAGACCCGTGCTGGGCATCGTGATCTGCACCCTTGCCGCCGCCATCAAGGTCCCTGCCGCGGTCGGCATCCTCTACATCGGATGGGACTGGCTGGGGACCGATGTGCCGTGGCGAGAACGGGTCCGACCCCTGTTCACCGCCGCCCTCCTCGCCGGGGGGGTGATGGCCGTGCTGGCCAACGTGACCGGCATGGGATGGGGCTGGGTGACATCCCTCGGCACTCCTGACGCCGTCCGCTCGATGATCGCTCCCTCGACCTTCCTCGGCACGTGGGGCGGGCACCTGTCCCACGCCCTGGGCGTGGGGCCGAGCCCGCATGCGGTTCTCTCGATGGCGCGCGGCCTCGGGTTGGTCGCCGCCGGCGTGGCCGGGGCGGTCCTGTTCCTCCGGAGCCACCGGATCGGCAGCGTCCAGGCTCTCGCCTTCACCCTGCTCGCCATCGTGGTCCTGGGGCCGGTCGTGCAACCCTGGTACGTGGCCTGGGGGCTGATCGTGCTCGCTCCGGTCGCCGTCGGGCGGGCCTGGGGTGTGCTCATCGGCCTGTCGATCGGCGTCTCGTTCCTCGAGCTGCCGGGGGCTCGACTCCTGCTGGACGAGCTCAGCCGTAACAACATCGCCTACGTCCTGTTGTCGATCGTGGCCCTACTGATCACCCTGGCGGTGACCACGCCGTTCGGCGGCGCCGTCGCCCGCGCTCGGCGCGTCCTGCTCGAACGGATGTTGCCCCCGGCTCCCGCGCCGGAGCCGACTCAGAGCATCCGCTGAAGCACGGCCACATCCAGCCAGCGGTTCAGCTTGCGGCCCACCTCCCGCTCCACCCCCACGAGCTCGAACCCACACGATCGATGGAGCGCGATGGAGGGCTGGTTGTCCCCGACGACTCGACCCACCACGGTGTGGAACCCGTGCGCCGTCGCCAGGCGGGTGAGCTCGGCCAGCAGCGCGCGTCCGACCCCCTGCGCCCGGCGCCCGCTGTCCACGTAGACCGAGTCTTCGACCGTGGTGGCGTAGGCCGGCCGGTCGCGGTAGCGCGAGAGGGACCCGAAGCCGAGCAGGGAGCTGCCGGAGGTGGCCACGATGGCCGGATAGGCCCCGGCGTGCTCGGCCAGCCAGCTTCGTTGCTCCTCCGGGCTCCGGGGAACGATGTCGAAGGTCGCCGTCGAGAGGACCTCGTGGTTGTAGATGGCCCGGATGGCCTCGGCGTCGGCCAGCGTGGAGGGCCGGATCAGCATGTGGTCGACGTTACCCACCGTGATCGTCCTGGAGCCGGCCTCCCGTCGGCTTGGGATCGCCCGGCGGGCCGGGGACTATCATCGGGCATCGCGGTCGGCCAGGTCCGCCACGGCCCCCTTAGCTCAGTCGGCAGAGCACAGCCATGGTAAGGCTGGTGTCGTCGGTTCGATTCCGACAGGGGGCTCACCCTGGCGGCGTAGCTCAGTTGGTTAGAGCACACGGCTCATAATCGTGGGGTCGTCGGTTCGAGTCCGACCGCCGCTACCAGCAAACCGACAGTCACCGGTGTGAAAGGAGGCAGGCCGTGCCCAGAGCGGACAAGCGGGTGAAAGTCACCCTGGCCTGCGAGATGTGCAAGCGACGCAACTACATCACCATGAAGAACAGGCAGAATGATCGCGAGCGCATCGAGATGAAGAAGTACTGCCGATGGGATCGCCAGCACACCCTGCACCGCGAGACCCGCTGATGGTAACGGCAGCGGGCCTCCGGAGGTCTTAGGGGTGATGGCCGACGCCGCCGCCGAGCTCGTGGCCAGGGCCAAGTCAGGCGAGCGATCGGCGTTCGAGGATCTCGTCAGGGAGACATATGCCGACACCTACGCCTTGGCCTTCCGCCTGACCGGCAACGAGGACGACGCCTGCGACGTCCTCCAGGACGCCTACCTGAGGGCGTACCGGTCCCTGAAGCGATTTCGGGGCGATGCCGCCTTTTCGACCTGGATGTATCGGATCACCGCCAACTGCGCCACCACCCACATGGTGCGCCGGGGTCGGGCCCGGCACGAGGAGCTGGACAGCGACGCGCCGGTCGCCGACGGTCGGATCGACGGCGATCCCGAGGCCATGGCGAGCGTCACGCTGGAGCTCGGTCGGGTCGCGATCGCCCTCCAGGACCTCCCACCGCGCCTGCGGGCCGTGGTCGTCCTGCGCGACATCTACGACCTGCCCCACGAGGCGATCGCCTCGGAGCTCGGCATCAGCGAGGCGGCGGCCAAGGTCCGCCTGCACCGGGCCCGCAAGAAGCTGCGCGAACGGCTCTTCCCGACCCGGGGGGAGCGACTGGCCGAGGAGCGGGTCCGTGCGGTGTGAGGAGGTCGTCGACGCCCTGCCCCAGATCATGGACGGCCTGGAGGCGGCCGATCGCAAGGTCGTGCGTCATATCCAGACCTGCCTGCGCTGTCAGGCCGAGCTCGTGCAGTACCGCAAGCTCTTCCGCGTCCTTCACCAGATGCGGTCCCAGGGGGCCGAGCCACCTCCCGGGACGGTGGGTCGGCTCCTCACCGGGATCGAGGAAGCGGCCGAGCGGGGGGCCATCCGTTCGGCCCTGGCCGGGCGGCGCATGGCGTACGCGGCCGGCCTGACCGCGGCGGCCGGGGCGGCGGCCACCGCTGGCGTGGTCGTGGTCCTCGCCAGCCGCAGCCGCGGCGGCAAGGTGGGCCTGGTCGGATCGCCGCTGGCAGGCCGGGTGCCGCAGGCGGTCAGCAGTTTGCCCGGTGCTATCCTCACTCGGAGCCCCCAAGGGCAGTAGCTCAATAGGCAGAGCACCGGTCTCCAAAACCGGCGGTTGGGGGTTCGAGTCCCTCCTGCCCTGCTCGCCCGGTGACCGGAGCCGAGGATCGCCGTGAATCGTCAGACCAAACGTATG
>DASXCO010000196.1 GCA_036491125.1 Acidimicrobiales bacterium
CCGACGGCATGCTCGACGCGCGGTCGGGCGGCCCCGACGGCATGCTCGACGCGCGGTCGGGCGGCCCCGACGGCATGCTCGACGCGCGGTCGGGCGGCCTCGACGGCATGCTCGACGCGCGGTCGGGCGGCCTCGACGGCATGCTCGACGCGCGGTCGGGCGGCCCCGACGGCATGCTCGACGCGGGGTCGGGCGGCCCCGACCGCCTGCTCGACGCGGGGTCGGGCAGCCTGGGCAGCCTGCTCGACGCGCGGCCGGGCAGCCTGGGCAGCCTGCTCGACGCGGGGCCGGGCCGCCTCTGTCGCCTGGGCCAGGGCCTCCAGAGCCTGCTCGAGGGCCGGAGCTGCAGGGACCGTCAGCCCCGCGACCCGCCGGGGAGCCGGGGCCCGCCGTCGGTGACGGCGGTCGATCGCCAGGCCGAGCACCGCTCCGGTGCCGGCCAGCAGTCCTCCCATCCGGGTTGCACGGCCGACTGCCATATCCACCGTGTCGTCGCGCCGGTAGGACCAGACGACGCTCAGTACGACGCCTGTCGTACCGCCGATGACTGCGCCCTTCCAGACCGTCCCGCTCATGCCGCTGCTGCCAGAGACCCCGGCCTCAGGAGGCGGCCCGACGAGGCCGGTCGACCTTGTCGCGGTCGCTGCGAGGCACGAGGGTGGGATTCACCCGGTCCAGCACCACCGACCGGTCGATCACGCACTTGCCGATGTCCGTGCGGCTGGGCAGGTCGTACATGACCTCGAGCAGCACCTCCTCGAGGATGGCCCGCAGGCCCCGGGCGCCGGTGCCTCTCAGCAGGGCCTGCTCGGCGACCGCCTCCAGGGCGTCCTCGCCCAGCTCCAGCTCCACCTGGTCGAGGTCGAAGACCCGACGGTACTGCTTGACGAGGGCGTTCTTGGGCTCGACCAGAATCCGCACCAGCGCCGTCTTGTCCAAGCTCGAGACGGCCCCGATCACCGGAAGCCGGCCCACGAACTCCGGGATGAGCCCGAACTTGAGCAGATCCTGGGGAAGCACATGGCGGAGGAGCTCACCATCGTCCTTCTCACCAGTGCGGTTCACCTCGGCCCGGAACCCGATTCCCTTGCGACCGATGCGAGCCTCGATGATCTTCTCGAGCCCGGCGAAGGCGCCACCGTTGATGAACAGGATGTTGGTCGTGTCGATCTGGATGAACTCCTGATGGGGATGCTTACGCCCGCCCTGCGGAGGAACCGACGCCGTCGTGCCCTCCAGGATCTTGAGGAGAGCCTGCTGCACACCCTCACCGGAGACGTCGCGGGTGATCGACGGGTTCTCGCTCTTGCGGGCGATCTTGTCGATCTCGTCGATGTAGATGATGCCCGTCTCGGCCTTCTTGACGTCGTAGTCGGCGGCCTGGATGAGCTTGAGCAGGATGTTCTCGACGTCCTCGCCCACATAGCCGGCCTCGGTGAGGGCCGTGGCGTCGGCGATGGCGAAGGGGACGTTGAGCATGCGGGCCAGGGTCTGAGCCAGCAGCGTCTTGCCACAGCCGGTCGGGCCGAGCAGCAGGATGTTGGACTTGGACAGCTCCACGTCGGCGTCGTGGTAGGCGCCGGACTGGACTCGCTTGTAGTGGTTGTAGACGGCGACCGACAGGATCTTCTTGGCGTAGTCCTGACCGATCACGTAGTCGTTCAGGAAGTCGAAGATCTCACGAGGCTTGGGCAGCTCGTCGAATCGCATCTCGGAGGACTCCGCCAGCTCCTCCTCGATGATGTCGTTGCAGAGATCGATGCACTCGTCGCAGATATACACGCCGGGACCGGCGATCAGCTTCTTCACCTGCTTCTGCGACTTGCCGCAGAAGCTGCACTTCACCAGATCTCCGCCGTCTCCGAACTTCGCCACGTTCCCCCCTTTGCTACGCCACGCCTGCGGCTTGCGGGACACCTGCCAGCTCTCGAGTCGTGATCACCTCGTCGATGATGCCGTACTCCTGCGACTCTGCCGCGCTCATGATGAAGTCGCGGTCGGTGTCCTTCTGGATCTTGTCGATGGGCTGGCCCGTGTCCTGGGCCAGCATCTGGTTCAGGAGATCTCTCATGCGCAGGATCTCCTTTGCCTGCAGCTCGATGTCCGTCGCCTGCCCGGCGGCCCCCCCATAGGGCTGGTGGATCAGGATCCGGGCGTGCGGGAGGGCGAAGCGCTTCCCCTTCGTGCCCGCGGCCAGCAGGACCGCCGCCGCCGAGGCGGCCTGCCCATAGCAGAACGTCGACTTGGCCGGCTTCACGAACTTCATGGTGTCGTAGATGGCGAACAGGGCGGTGATGTCGCCCCCCGGCGAGTTGATGTAGAGGTTGATGTCCTTGTCGGGGTCCTCGTACTCGAGGAACAGCAGCTGGGCGCAGACCAGGTTGGCCACCGCGTCGTCGATCGGCGTGCCCAGGATGATGATCCGCTCCCGGAGCAGCCGCGAGTAGAGGTCGTACGCCCGCTCTCCGCGGTTGGACGACTCGATGACGGTCGGAACGAGGTAATCGTAGGCGGGCTGCATCATTCTGAGGTCTCCACGCTACTCGGCTCGCCGGAGCCGCCCCGACCGCTGGCGTCGCCAGCAGCCTCGGGCGTGTCGTCCGGGGATGGTTCGGACGGGGACGGGAAGAGTAGGGCGCGGTCAATCGACTTGCCCTCCTCGTCAACCAGCTCGACGTGGTCGACCAGCCAGCTGAAGGCCTTGCCCTTCCGGATATCAGAGCGTAGCTCGGGCATGCGCTCCGCCCGCTCGAGCTGGCTGAGCACCTGGTCCGGCTTCTGGCCCAGGCGCTCTGAGAGGCTGGCGATCTCACCGTCGACGTCTGCGTCGTCGATCTCGATCGACTCGGCGTCGGCGAGGGCTCTGAGAGCCAGGTCCGCCCGCACCGCCTGCTCCGACGCCTGCCGGAGCTCGGCGACCAGCTGGTCCTGGTCCATGCCCGTGGCCTGCAGGTACTGCGCCAAATCGGCCCCCTGGGCCTCCAGCCGGTGGGAGAGGTCGTGCAGTCGCCGTTCCATCTCCTGCTCGATGAGGACCTCGGGCATGTCCTCGTCGACCAGCTCCGACAGGGCCTGGACCGCCTGCTCCCGGAGACCCATCTGGGCCTGCATCCGCTTGAGCTCGGCCAGCCGGTGCCGGGTGTCGTCGCGCAGCTCCTGGACGGTCTCGAACTCCGACGCGTCCGAGGCCCAATCGTCGGTGACCTCGGGGAGAACCTTCTCCTTGACCTCCTTCACCAGGACCTGGAAGCTGATATCCCCATCGTCGACAGTGGCGTTGAAGCGGAAGATGTCCCCCGCCTTGGCTCCTCGGAGCTGCTCGTCCAGCTCCGGGACGATCGAGCCGCTCCCGACCTCGTAGAGCAGGTCGTCGGTGGTGAGCGGCTCAATGGTCTCGTCGTGGCGATAGCCCTTGATGTCGATAGTCAGATGGTCACCGTCGCGGGCAGGTCGGGACACGGTCGTCAGCTCCCCGAACTGCTCGCGGAGGCGGTCCACCTGCTGGTCGACGTCCTCATCGGTGACGGCGAACGGCGTCAGGGTCACCCGCAGTCCCTGATAGCCCGGGATGGTCACCACCGGCCGCACGGGCACGACGGCGTCGAAGACGACCGGACCTGACTCCTGTCCCGCCGTGATCTCGATCTCGGGGGCGGCGATGGCGTCGACCTCGGCGTCCTCCAGCGCCTGGGCGTAGAAGTCGGGCAGCGACTCCCGGAACGCCTCCTGGCGCAGCGCACCGGTCCCCAGCCGGGCCTCGAGTAGCCGGCGCGGCACCTTCCCCGGACGGAACCCCGGCACCCTGACCTCACGAGCCATCTTGCGGAAGGCGTCGTTCAGCGCCCTCTCGAACTCCGCTTCGTCTACCTCGACCGAGAGCTTGACCTTGTTGTCCTCGAGGGACTGCGCCGTAGCTCGCATACAGGAGACCGAGTCTACCGGGCCGACCCCGGACCTCCGGACGACGACCCGCCTCGGTCGTCCCGGCTGTCCTCGTTCAGCTGCTGGCAGGGGCTGCCCTGGCCCCCGACCGCGGAGGGGCGGCGTCACGCCCGGCGTGGACGACGGCGAGGAAGTCAGCCACGCCGGCAACGACATGAGCCGTGCGGATGGACGGAAAGATCTCGAAGGCGTGCTGGGCTCCGGGCAGCTCCGCGTACACCACGGCAGCCGGGGAGGATCGCCGTAGAAGCTCGACGAAACCACGAGCCTCCCGGACCGGAACGAGGCTGTCGTTGGACCCGTGGACAACGAAGAACGGAGGCGCACCGCCGTTGATCCGGTTGATCGGCGATGCTCGCTCGTACGCCGTCCGGGAGCGGGCGAGGCTCTCCTTCATGACTTTCTTCTCGAGCAGCCGGCCCAGCCCCCGGCCCCGAAGCCCGTCCCGATTGGTGAAGTCGTACACGCCGTAGAACGGTACGCAGGCGGCCACGGAGGTGTCGGCGGCCTCGAAGCCCGGTTGGTACTCGGGTGCTCCCGGGGTGAGGGCCACCAGCGAGGCGAGGTGACCCCCGGCCGACCCGCCGCCGACGGCGACGAAGTCGGGATCTCCCCCGTAGCCAGCGATGTGCCCCCGCACCCAGGTGAGCGCCCGCTTGCAGTCGACCAGGTGCTCAGGAAACGCGACCTTCGGGCTCAGGCCGTAGTTGGCGGTCACGCACACCCAGCCCCGGCTGGCGAGGTAGTCCATGAGGGGCAGACCCTGCTCCCGCTTGTCCCCGAAGACCCACGCCCCACCGTGGAGATAGAGGAACACCGGGGCGCGGGCCACCGGCCGCTTGGGGCGGTAGATGTCGAGACGGTGCCGTCGGGCAGCGTCCTCCCAGTAGTCGATGTCCCGCAGTCGCTCCACGGCCCGGCCGGGCCGTGGGGCAGGGACCACCAGCGCAAGGTGAGCTCGCTTGGTGTCCTCGGCGCTGGCGAGGGCCGGATCCCTCCGATCCGACCATCCCTCGCCGAGACCGTCGTCGAGCGCCTCGTCGACGACGTGCCCAGCCCGGCCCGCCTGCACGGCCAGAATGACGAGCCCACACCACGACGCCACCGCGATCCCGAGGCCCGCCCAGCCAGGCCAGCCGCGAAAGGCGCCGAAGACGCCGAACACGACCGTCGCCCCCAGCTGCCAGGCCATGTGGTGCAGGGGGAGCTCGGAGGTCAGCCAGCCGGCGAAGAAGCTCGGCACGGTGAACGGCTCGATCTTCACTGACCGGAAGGCGTTGGCCGTGAAGCAGGCGCCGACGAGGGTGACGGCGAGGAATGCCCAGGGCATCGACCCATCGTGGCCCAGCGCCTCCCCTGCGGGAAAGTCGCCGCCGCGGGCTGCCCCTACCCGCCCGGGGTCCCGAGGGGATCGAGCAGCTCGCACCGACCTGCCGGCGGCGACTGCGCCATCGGAGACTCCTAGCCCGCGTCCAGCTCTTCCAGCCGCTTGGCCACGTCCTCCGCCGTGGCTGGACGGTCTCCAGGGTCCGGGGCGAGGCAGGAGCTCACCAGCTCGGCCTCAGCGGTCGACAATGAGGGGTCCAGGACGGGCGTGGCGACGAGCACCCGGCGGAGCGCCAGCAGCGGATCGTCGCTCGGCAGATCGCCGTACACGCCGCGACCCGTAAGGGCGCGGTGTGTAACCACCCCGAGCGACCAGATGTCTGTTGCCCGCGACGCGCGGCCCCCGCGGATCAGGTCCGGGTCGATGAACTCCACGGAGTCGATCGGACCCATGCCGGTAACGGTCAGCCCGGGAGTGAGGAGCTGGGCCATGCCGAGATCGGAGAGCTTCGCTCCGCCCCCGTGCAGCTCGATGTTGTCGGGTTTGATGTCGCGGTGGGCGACGCCGACTTCGTGAAGGGCGTGTGCGGCGCGGGCTGCATCGACGACGGCGTGGAGCGCTTCGCGTCGATCGACGGGTCTCGACGGCGATGCCAACGATCCCATGGGGAAGTACTCCATGGCGTAAAAGAAGCTGTTGCCGTCTTGACCGGCATCGAAGAGCGTGACCAGGTAGGGGGATTCGATTGAAGCGAAGACGCGAAGCTCGCGGGTGGCACGCCGGAAGCCGTCGTTCGAGGTGGCCCCGTCGAGCACCTTCACCACCACGAGCTCCACGTCAAGCTGCAGCCGGGCTGGCGTCTCGGCCAGGTAGAAGTTGCCGTGGTTCCCCACGCCCAACCAGCGGACGAACCTGTAGTCCGCGATCTCCTCAATCTCAGCCTGCTGCACCTGGCCATCCATCGGTCAACCGGTCACCTCCTCTCGGTCGTCTGAGCCGTCTCAGCGCTGACCCTGAGCTGCGAACACGAACGTGCGATTGCCCAGCCGAACCTCGGTGTCGGGGACGATCGCCATGGGGACCCCCGGTGTCAACGGGCGCCAGGCGGACTCTCGGGGACGGCGGACGGCGGTACCGTTCGACGACCTCAGGTCGACGAGCTCGACCTTATCCCCGTGGACGGCGATTCTGAGGTGGAGACGTGACACCGATCGCTCGTTGTCGGTGATGACGAGAGGCTGGGCTTCTCCCGAGGTCACACGCGAGTCGCTCTCGGGCTCGCGGCCGACGACAACCTCGCCATCGAGGCTGAAGGTGGTGCCATCGTCGAACAGGAGCAGACCGAGTGGAGGGGCGACCGCGGGCTGGTCGGCCGGCGGCTCACCACCGATCGGAAGAGGCGCCCTCGGTTCGTCCAGCGCCACGCCCCGCAGGGCGATCGTCCGGAACGCACCCGAGCCTTCCTCGGGCGCCGGCATGGCACCTGGCGACGCCGACGCCAGCATTTCCTCCCGAATCTCTTCGATGCCCTCTTCGGCTCCGCCCTCGATCGTGGTCTTTGCTGCGGAAGCCCGTCCTGGTACCTCCACGACATCGTTTCGCTCGGTGGCCACGCGCTCGCGGCTTGCCAGAAGCAGGCTGCCCGCCGAGACGATGCCTGCTCGGAGGTCGAGACGCTCGTCGAGGTCGGCGAGATCCGCCCCCTCAGGAGCGACCGCGACGGAGTCGATCGGCTCGTCGACGATCCGATCGACCCACGTGGCGACGTGCCGTCCCGAGACGGTCTCCTCGCCCGTCGATCTCTTCACGGCCACGTCGATGTCGCCGTGCACGAACACCGCGAGACCATCCTCCGCCGCGGCCAGGGCGACGAAGGTCGGTACACCGACGGGATCCTCGTCGGCCAGAAGACTGGCCAGCTGGCGACACAGCAGGCGGCCCGTGGCTCGCTGCTCCCCGCCACGCTCGACCACGTCGAGTATCCGGTCGAGCACGGCACGCTGCCGCTGCTGCCACGCCGGGACCATGGCGGCGACACTGCCGAAACGGGCGGCCACGCCATCGCCAGGACCGATCCGGCAGCCGTAGTGATCCAGGCTGGCCATGCACACCGACCCCCCTGACCGAGCTTCGTCGGCCGAAGAGCCGAGGATACCGCGGCAGTCGCGTCCCTGGTCGGGCGCCCAACTCCCGAGTGAGTCCGGCTGATAGCGTCGCCGAGCGTGGGTGAGCGTCTCTGCCTCTTGACCGTTCATGCGCACCCAGATGACGAGGCATCGAAGGGGGCGGGAACAGTCGCGCGGTATCACGCCGAGGGCGTGCATACCGTGCTTGTCTGCTGCACCGGCGGTGAGGAAGGCAGCATCCTCAACCCGGCCATGGACCGCCCGGGGGTACAGGCGCGGCTGCCCGAGCTCCGCCTGGAGGAGCTGGCCAGATCAGTGGAGATCATCGGCTACGACGAGGTCGTGATGCTGGGCTATCGCGACTCCGGCATGCCGGGGGCGGCCAGCAACCAGCACCCCAAAGCATTCGTCGGGACCCCGCTGGAGGAGACGGTGGGACGTCTCGTCGCCGAGATACGCCGGACCCACCCGCAGGTGGTCGTCACGTACCACGAGGACCAGAGCGGATATCCCCACCCCGACCACTTGCGGGTCCACGACATCAGCGTGGCGGCCTTCGACGCCGCCGGGGACGCCGCGGCCTACCCCGAGACGGGACCTGCGTGGCAGCCTCTCAAGCTCTATTACACCGTCTGGTCCAGGGCGCAGATGACGGCCATCCACGACCGATTTGTGGAGCTGAAGTTGGAGTCGCCTTTTGGAGACGCCTGGATGGACGGGCCGGACAAGGACTCCGACATCACCACGCACGTCGACATCTCCGAGTACGCCACGGTGCGCCCCCGCGCGCTCCTGGCCCATGCGACGCAGTTCAGGTACCCGCGGGGCATCGTGGCCGCAGCGGTGCTCGGCGATCCGACGTCACCGATCTGGTTCGGGCTGAAGCCCGACGTGACCAGGGTGCACGCCCACGACGACTACGTGCTCGCTCGGAGCCTGGTTGGCAGCGCTGACGCCGAGGACGATCTCTTCGCCGGCATCCGGGACCGGGTCACGCCCTAGGCCGCGGCTCTGTCATAACGAGGATCGGGGCCACGGGTGCAAGCGAGCGAGCATGTCCCCGTCGCGTACTCTTGGCTTCGATGCGGCTCCCGACCAACGCGTGTGCGAGCGTGGGCCGCGGGTGTCCTTTGGAGTGAACCTATAAAGTCCCGGATCATCGGCTAAATCCACACCGGGGAGTGGCGCAGTGGTAGCGCACCTGCTTTGGGGGCAGGCGGTCGGGGGTTCGAATCCCCCCTCCCCGACAGACCCCCTCCCCGACCGGCGGACGAGGTCGGCGGCCTCAGGTCTCGAGCAGCGCCATCCGCAGACCGCTCGCGGCGCTGGCCACTCCCAACGAGTCTGCGTAGGCCTCGAACGAGCCGTGGTCCGACCGGAAACGCTTGAGGAAGAGCTCCATCGTCTCGGGTTCGGCGGCGACGATCGCGGCCGAGCTGCGCTCCAGCTCATCCTTGGAGTCGGGATACTCGGTGTGGATCCACTCGAGAAAGCGAACCATGGCTCCGCTGCTCAGGCTGTAGTCGACCACGATCACCTCGTCGGGTACCCCGAGCAGCCCGAGCAGCATTGCGGACAGGATGCCGGTCCTGTCCTTGCCCGCGGCGCAATGGAACACGGCCGGGTAGGTCGAGGGGTCGGCGAGAACTGCCAACGCGGCTGCGACTGCTCCGCTCGCCTGCTCCAACATCTCTGCGTAGCGACGGGCCACATACGACGGTTCCACCCAGGTCGGGAGCTCCTCACGGTCCGGCAGCACGTCCATCATCGGCACGTGGTGGTAGGCGAGGCCTGGGGCAGGCCATTCGATTCGACCGCGCTCGGTCAGCTCGTCACCGCTCCGAAGGTCGATGACCGTGCGTAGGCCCAACTCGCCAAGGTCCCGACGATCGGCATCGGTGAGGCGGTGCAGCCCGTCGGCCCGGAACAGCCGACCCCACCGGATCGTCCGACCGCCCGCGGAGGCATACCCGCCGAGGTCGCGAAAGTTGAAGCAACCTTGCAGTCCGACGAATCGCTCATCGCTCGTGGCAGACCCGACCATGCCCGGAGGTTATCGGCGGCGAATGTCTCCCTCGTGTCCGCCAGGTGAACAAGCGCCGGCCAGCCTGGCGGCGAGGCATCGCGGGCCCCGCCGCCGCCTCCACTAACCTGCCGGTCGGCGCCGAACCCCGACCGCGGATTCGCTCCTCGTCGATCGGTAGTGTGCACGTGTCCGCGGGTGTAGCTCAACGGTAGAGCCCCAGCCTTCCAAGCTGGTGACGGGGGTTCGATTCCCCTCACCCGCTCCAGCGAAAACGCCCCGTGACCAGGCAGAAGTGGCCCGGGCCGGTTGACGGTACGTGACAGTCCAGGGCGCGGGTTTTACGTCTTGCTGACTTACGGCTGACTCAACGGCAACGAACACGAGTTCAGCTCTTATGTGCTCTCCGGACTGATCCCTGACAGATCGTTCCGGACACATCCCTGACGTTCAGCAAGACATCCCTGACACCCACGAAGTGACGCCGCACCCTTGCCTCTGGACCCAGAGGGGGGAGGGTGATGGCGCTGAGGGTGATGTCGATGGCCGACATCCGACTGGAGGTCCTGCTCGAGGCAGCCCGCAGCGTCGAGACCGTGACCGAGGTGTCCCGACGCCATGGGATCTGCAGGAAGACCTACTACCGCTACCTGCGCCGCTATCGAGACTCCTTGGGTCGCATCCCTCGGAGGATCTCGTCGCATAGCCAGTAAGCGCCATGGTCGGCCCCGTGGGCAATAACGGTCCTGAACTCACGCAGCCCTTGACCGAGGCCTCATATGCGCTGGATGTTTGCCCGATCAGGCGAAGAGAGCGGCTTAGCCCCTTGCTGCTGAGTGCTTGGCTGATCAGAAGCAGCGCGTGGAGTCGGCCTGGATGCCGTGCTGCGTCTGCCGGTTGGCGTTGCAGGGCGCTTGGGCATTGTCGAGGAGCCCGAAGCCCGTGCCGGCCTGATAGTTACCCTTGACCGTGCCCGCCGGTAGGCCGAGCGCTGCCGCCTGGTCGGGGGTGAGGCCGAGCACGCTGGCCGCCGTGCCGGGCGGCACCTTGTCCCACGCGGCGCCGGCGAAGGGGCCGCCGTTGAAGTTGATGTACCACCAGTCGCCCTGGACGACCCAGATCGTCGGGCCGCCGGGGACCGCTGCCACCGGAGCCGAGGGCTGGGTTGGAGCCGGACGGCTGACGTTGACACAGTCGAGCGCGTAGGCGCTGGTTGCGCTTGCGCCGAGCATGCCAGCGCTGAGGGCCAGAGCAAAACCGACTTTGCGAAGCATGGGGAACGTAGGTCCTTTCGTGAACTCGCCGGACGATCGGCGTCCGGATCCCTCTTCGGATTCTGGGCAGTCGCCACTGTGCCGTCGAATCCTGACGATCGGCTGACCGGAGACTGACCGTCTTCTGACGGGCTACGACAACCTCTCACTCACGCCGCTGACCTCTCAGCCCACCACCAGCGCTGTCCCGCAGTGCCGGCAAGCCATGGCGCCGTGCCGCCGAGGCGGGTCAGGCGGTTGTGGCGGGAGGAGACGAGCCCAAGGTTCGGCTACCCCGCACAGGAATTGCGCTTCTGGTGGGGGTGATGTCGCGGCGCCTCGTTGCCCACCTGGGTATGAGTGCCGGAGCACGCCTGGGCCGAAGGGGGCGATGGGGCGGTTGCCGCAGGTACTGGCGAGGGAGCTGTTGCGACGGGCTTGGGGGGCACGGCCGGGATCGCTGACGCGGGCGGAATATTGGCGGGCGCCAATGTGCCCGCCTTCGCGGGGGGTGGGACTGACGTGGCCGGCAACGCCGGCGGCGGGGTACCACCCTTGGCTGAGGATGGCGATGTTCTGGGGCGGCCGTTGTCGGAGAGGCTGAGGATCAGAACAAAGAGGAGGATCAAAGCAACCAGGCCGGCCCCGACCCGCCGCCACTGCCGGGGGTTCAGCAGGCGCTCCACCGGCGCAATCACCCCGGAGAAAATCCGCCTCCAGGCCAATGAACCGATCACTCTCGCGGACGTTGAGCGCCACCGTCGGCCATGGACGAGGCGCCGTACTCGTGACATCTGCGTCGGTGGCACAGGCGGGAGGCGGGCGGTGTCGTCGAAGCCGGCCTCTTTCCCGAACAGGGCCGGGATCTGATCCGTCAACGGGTCTTGAAGGTCTTCAGCGGTCATGTTGCGAACTAACTCCGGCTCTCTTACTGATTCCACCTCCGAGTCCGAGACTCCTCCAGCACCCATTCCGGGATGGCGTTCTGTGGCTCGATAAGAGCACCGAGCCACCTGGCGGGTGGCGTGGCTTCGGCGCCGATGTCACACCGGGCCGGTACCGTCGTCTGAGAAGGGCCAGTGGGAGGAGAGGCCATGAGCTACCGCCAACGTCAGCAATGGGGATGCGGGACGTTCTT
Organism: Acidimicrobiales bacterium; assembly: GCA_036491125.1. Taxonomy (NCBI): domain Bacteria; kingdom Bacillati; phylum Actinomycetota; class Acidimicrobiia; order Acidimicrobiales; species Acidimicrobiales bacterium. Next base: position 11,810 of record DASXCO010000196.1, read on the forward strand.
TGCTTTGGCCCTTATCCTCGGCGCCATCGTCGCCTACTGGTACATCGCTATACCCGTACTGGTAGTGCTCGTCATCGGCGCCATCACGATCGGGTCGGCCAAGCGCCGTCAACCGCAAAGGACCCCGACGCCAGCCCTTGAGCCAAGGGCCGAGAGTGGCCTCAGCCCCGCCTTGGAGGTGGAGCGACAAGAACTGTATGGCCGACTGGAGGCGATGTCGGCGAACCTCATGCGGCTGCGGTTCAGGTCTCGCTGCGACTACTGTGGGGCACCTCGGTGGCACCGGGCAGAGTTCTGTCGGTACTGCGGCCGATCCCTTCTCGTCGCGTAATCCTCCGGCGAAGTTGATTAGAGACCACGGGCTGGAGCGAGCGGCCGTCGGGCACAGAGGTAGTGACAATTCAGAAACTCCTTCGCAGACGGAGTGGCAACTCCAGGAGCAGTTGACCGCGCGCTGGGCAACGAACGGGATCACAACGCCCAGTGGTGAACGACCACAACTCGTCGCCTCCGAGGTGATGCCGCCGACATGGGAGGTGAACGACGCGCACGGCCATTGGGGAAGTCGGGCCTTGATGCCATCCCTTGAGGGTTCTCAGTACGGGTTCTCACTACCCGGAAGACGATGATCCAGACGGCTCACAGGTGTACGAGCGATCCGCCAAGCGGACCGCGTGGTAGAAGGTGTGTGTGTGCAGGAACAGCGCACCGCAATGACGTAACGCTGCCGAATATGCACTAGTTGTTTGGGTGGTGTGGGGCGAAGTGGGACTTGTCGGGCCCCCGGAGCTGCCGCTAACGCTGGTGCCGCCACCGCATGCACCAAGGATGAGGCCGCACAGAAATTGCGGCCGCCGCCATGATTCGCCGCATCGACTTAGCCTCCTGAAAGTCCGCCGTCTCTGGGCAATCCCGTCCGCCGTACTCAATTTCGGGCAAACCGCCACGCCACGACAGTCGCTGCGCGAGTGGCGCCGGTCCACGGCTCGTGTCGCTGGGACGCTCGTTCCGCTTGCGTCGGCGATAAGAGCATCGAGCCCGCCGTAGACGCGGCCAAAAAGGCCCTGTCTTAGTTCGCAGGCTGTTAGCCCCCCACGTCTTCCCTGCTCAGAGGCCCTTTCGGTGCGCCACCCGTCGCCTCCTTGAGTCAGGCAGAGAAGTGACCTTGGCGGCCTGGCCCAGACGCCGCTCGTCTCGCTCTGATCTTGACATGTGACTAATAAGTCACCTATCCTCCCTGGAGTGGACGAAGTGTTCCGGGCTCTCGCTGATCCCACCCGCCGGAGCCTTCTGGACGAGCTGTTCCGACAGGACGGGCAGACGTTGAGCGCCCTCGTTGAGCGTTTTTCGATGACGCGCTTCGGTGTGATGAAGCATCTGAAGCAACTCGAGGAGGCTGGCTTGATCGTCACCAAGAGGCGTGGTCGCGAGAAGCTTCACTTCCTGAACGCTGTCCCGATCCGGCTAATTCACGACCGGTGGGTGACGAAGTACGCCGAGCCCTGGGCGGCTGAGCTCAGCGGTCTCAAACACAGACTGGAGCATCCCGTGGAGAAGATTTTCGAGATCTACATCCGCACGACGCCGGAGCGCCTCTGGGAGGCGATCACCGATCCCGAGATCAGGAGCAAGTACAACTTCGGCACCCGAGTCATATCCGACTGGACACCTGGATCGCGCTTCGAGATGAGCCACGCGAACGCGCCGGCTCTCCTGGGCGAAGGCGAGAACCTCGTGGTCGAGCCCCCTCGCCGACTCGTCCAGAGCATGATTGCCCTCTGGGGCGATGACGTGAAGGCCGAGGGCACTTCGCGAGTCACCTGGGAGATCGAGCCCGTCGGCGACTCCTGCCGTCTGACCGTCACCCACGACCAGTTGCGCGATGACGCCAACGACCAGCTCTACGGTGGATGGCCGATGATCCTCTCCGGCCTGAAGACATGGCTCGAGACCGGAGAGTTGCTCACGACGCCGGGATCGCTCATGTACGGCTGAGCGCATTCGCTCTACGGATCGAGTGTGTTCAAGAGGCAAGCCTTTCGTACAGGCGAATGGTCACGGAGTCGCCCGCTTCCTTTTGGATCGCCTTCCGGACATCGGCCTTGATCGGCAGCTTGTGGGTGCCGCCACCCATGGCCATGAAGGAGCTTTGGAACGGATGACCATCGACGGTTCCTCGGACCTTAACCAGCCCCCGCGTCCCGAAGATCTCCGCTGAATCTGGCATCACCACAAACGTCCAGCCGCCCCGATTCGGGCTCTTTTGCAGCGTTGCCGTGAAGCGCTTCCTCAACGTGCTGATCTGATCCTCCTTTCCTCCACGGAGTGAGCAACGCTCAGGCGCTGCCGACGATCTCGAGACCGTTGCCGTCCTGGTCGCGGAAGGCGAACATGGCGGGCACTCCCGGCCAGCGCAGCACGTCGTCAGCCTCGACGCCATTGGCCCGGAAGTTCGCATGATCGGCGTCAGCGTCGGCCGTCACGAACCGGATGCCCGTCTCCACGCCGGCCGGGATCCCCTCGCGGGCGGCCACGAGCGCGATCGTCGTCGATGCTCCCGGCGGCGCCACCTCGATCCACCGTCCGCCGTCGCCCATCGGTACGTCCAGGCGGGTCTCGAAACCCAGCCTGCCGACGTAGAACTCCAGCGCTCGGTCCTGATCAGTGACGGGGACGCCGACAGTATGCACGTCGGTGATCCTGATCTTGCTCTTCTCGCTCATCTCGTCCTCCTCGTCTCCTCGATCCTTCAGGGAGACAGACGGCTGAGCGACATGAGACTAATCGGTCACCTTTCGGTTTTCTCCCTGATGGGGGCGAGCAAGGGTTCGAGCAAAATGTCGAGCCTGCGGTGTTGCAACTGCCGCGCCCACTTGCTATCATCGAACACACGTTCGGGATCTGGGATCCCGTGCCTTCGTGGGCGAGGCAGTCACCGCCCTCCTCTGATCAGCCGAGCGCGCCCCCAGTGCGCGCCGCACGAGCGAGGAGTGGCATGCCCGAGAGCCCCACGGTGGCGAGCCGGGCCCTGCGGGAGGCGCTTTGGGGCCTGCAGCCCCAGGCGTTCACCGGCGACGACTGCGCCGCCATGGCCGAGGACCTGGCCCGCACCGAGAAGACCTGCGCCGCGGCCAGAGCCCGCCTGGCCGCCCGGGCGGCCGAGACCGGGGCCCATCGCCGGCGGGGCTACGCCAATGCCGTGGAGTGGCTGGCCCGCAGCACCGGCTCCAGCGCCGGTGTGGCCCGCGCCGCCCTGGGCACCGCCACCGCCGTCGAGGACTGTCCGGCGACCAAGGAGGCGGTGGTGACAGGCGAGCTGTCCCTGGCCCAGGCCGAGGAGATCACCAGGACCGAGGCGGCCTGTCCGGGGACCGAGGCCGAGCTGGTGGCCCTGGCCAAGGCCTCGAGCCTGGCGGTGCTGCGCGACAACGCCCGCAGCCGCCGCCTCGGGGCCACCGACGCCGA
>DASXCO010000197.1 GCA_036491125.1 Acidimicrobiales bacterium
AAGCGAACGTTTATGACGCTGTCGCCGCACTCGGTGGGCGCACCTTCGACGTCGTCTATACTGGCGTTGGCGCGCTCGGATGGCTGCCTGACGTGGCCCGGTGGGCGGAAGTGGTGCACGCCCTGCTCGAGCCTGGGGGCGCGTTGTACCTCGTCGAGCTCCACCCTATGTGGGTCGCCCTGGTCGAGGACGGCTCCACCATCACCCAGGACGCCATTGGCGCCGCATACACCCGTTGGGACGAGCCCAACCGAGTGAGCTACGCCGATGCCAACCGACCGCTGTCGGCCGTGTCGAGCTTCGAGCGCCTCCATGCGATCTCCGCGGTCCTGACAGCAGTGCTCGACGCCGGCATGAGCATCGAACTGTTCCATGAATTCGACGTCACGCCAGCGCCAACGCCATGGCTCGAGCTCGGCAAGGATCGCCTGTATAGGTTCCCACCGGGAAGGCTGCGGTTCCCCCTCACCTACTCGCTCCGAGCCCGGCGTCCGCAGAGGTAGCGAGGCAGCCCAGCCGGCCGTAGTGGCTTCGGGCGAATCGTTCTCCTGGGGACACCGCTACCTGCATCTCCTGGCCGCGACCCTCCGCTCACTGCCGCACGAACACTGGCGCCCGTAACATGATGCAATGCCTCGCACAGACGCCGCGTCTCGGGTGATCGCCGCCCCGGATGAGGAGGTCTATGCCGCCCTCGTCGATCCGGAGGCGCTTGTGGCATGGCTGCCTCCCGGAGGTATGACCGGCACGTTCGAACGATTCGATCCCCGTCCCGGCGGGTCGTATCGAATGGTGTTGACTTATCCCGATGGCTCTGTTTCACCGGGCAAGGCCACCGCGGAGACAGATATCGTCGAGGCTCGCTTCGTCGACCTCGTCCCCAACGTGCGCGTCGTGCAGGCGGTGGACTTCGTCTCTGACGATCCCGCCTACGCCGGCACGATGACAATGACATGGGAGGTCACCCCCGTCGACGGAGGAACTCGCGTCGACATCACCGCCGACAACGTCCCCGATGGAATCTCCGCGGAGGATCACGCCGCAGGCATGGTCTCCTCCCTGGCGAAGCTCGCTGAGTACCTCGAGGGATAGCAAACACCGCAGCCAACCAGGCCGCTAGGCCGGCGTTCTGCGCGCCACGGCGCGCGGGCGGTGTTCGCCGTGAGGCATCGCGGTGCTACGCCCTCCTCTGAGCGAGGCGTGTCGAGATGAGATATCTCCTCGTTGCGCGGTCGCCCATGCGATCGCGGATGCGCTGTTCGATCGCCGAGAGGAGCGGCTCGCGGACGTCGTCGTTGAGACTGCCGTAGAGGGAGGTCGTCCGCAAGAGCTCGACGTAGCCGTGGGCGTCGAAATGCTGGACTTGGGGGAACCAGCGGAGCAGCGGGGGCTCGAACAGATCCCCCGTCTCGGACGCGTCGGGTGCTCGGCCGATGACTCGCTCCACGTCGGCGATGCTGGCCGAGGCGGCCTCCGCGGCAGCGATGACCTCCCGCGCCGTGGGCGGGTGGCCCCAGCTCGGGTGCCCGGAAGCGTGGGCCTCGTGGAGGTCAGCCGTCTCGGCGTAAACCTCCGGCTCGCCGGGTTTTTGGACGACGATGTGGCCGATGAGTACGAGCCAGCCCAATGGTTTGAGGATGTCGTGGGCCTTCTGCCATCGAGCCGCGGGTTCGAGCCAGTGCCACGACGACGCCGCGACGACGGCATCAAGACTCCTCGCGCGTGCGTTCCAGTCCTCGAACCGTGTTGTGACGAGCGTGACGTTGGAGACCGCCGCGACCCTGCGACGGAGGAGTTCGACGAGAGCGGTTCCCGGCTCGACAGCGACGACGTTGGTGCCTAGCTGGGCGAGCTTCGTAGTGGCCTGACCTGTGCCCGGCCCGATCTCCACGACGGTCGATCCGCGACCCAGCCCGGTGATCGCCGCGATCTCGTCAAACACCTCAGCAGGAAACTCCGGTCGGCGCACTTCGTAGGTGTGGGCGACCGTGTCGAATACGCCACGCCCGGTTGTCCACTCCCGCGCCACTCATCCATACTGCCAGCGGGTTGTGGGCGAGTCGCAACCTTCGCCGCCTTCGTAGCGGCTATGGGGCCTCCTATTGACAGGCGTCAATCAATAATCCAGGCTCTTATCGACGGATTTCAATGTACCAGGAGGCGTGATGTCCAGGGTTCAGCTGGCCCTCAATGTGTCGGACCTCGATGCCGCGGTCGACTTCTACACCAAGATCTTCGGTACCGAACCGGCCAAGCTTCGGCCCTTCTACGCCAACTTCCCCGTCGCCGAGCCCTCCCCAGCGGCGCGCTATGCGGCCCGCCCGGACCTGGCGACTCAGGCCCCGACCCCCAGCTGATCTTGCCGCCACAGCTCTTCCGGCGGGTCCTGGCCGAGTTCCTCGGCACCGGGTTCCTCGTGGCCGCGGTGGTGGGCTCGGGAATTGCCGCAGCGCGCCTGTCACCCCACGACACGGGACTGCAGCTCTTCGAGAACGCGGCCGCCACGGCCGCCGCCCTCATCGCCATCATCCTCGCCGTGGGTCCCGTGTCGGGGGCCCATCTCAACCCGGTGGTCACCCTGGCCGACCGATTCTTCGGAGGCGTCTCGAACCGGGAGGCGGCCGGCTACATCGGGGCCCAGTTCACCGGGGGCGCTGCTGGAGCGGTCGTGGCGAACCTCATGTTCTCGCTGCCAGCCTTCGAGCTGTCCACCAAGGTGCGGAGCGGGCACGGGCTGTGGCTGGGCGAGGTGGTGGCCACCCTCGGCCTGCTGGTCGTCATCTTCGGCGTGGTCCGCTCCGGGCGCGGGTCCGTAGCCCCGTTCGCCGTGGGTGCGTACATCGGAGGCGCTTACTTCTTCACCTCGTCCACCAGCTTTGCCAATCCGGCGGTGACCGTGGCGCGGATGCTGTCCAACACCTTCGCCGGCATCGCGCCGTCATCGGCTCCTGCCTTCATCATTGCCCAACTGGTGGGGGCGGCTCTGGCCGTCGTCGTGATCCGAGTCCTGTACCCGTCGGTCGCCGAGGTGGCCCGTGACCTCATCGTTCCTCACCCAGACCACGCCACGGACACGGAGACTCGAGTCGACGGCGCTGGACCGCGCCCAGCGATGCCGCCGGAGACTCGGTCTAGGTGACGCAAGCTCAGTCGTGGACGCCCTCGCCGGTCAGGCGGTCAGGAGTTGCCTCGATCGACGCCCCAACTGGGTCAATCAGGTAGCGCGGTCACGGGCGAGCGAGTCGCGGCGCAGCTCTAGAGGACACGGAGTACCTCCGGGTCGCCACGCTCCCGGCGGGCAAAGCTCCTTAGGACAGCGACGTCACCCGAGCGCTCTCTGGCCAGCTCCAGGAACACGGCAAAGGCGGCAGACGCCGCCTCGTCTGGAACCTCGACCTCCATGCCAGCGCTGACCGCGAGGTCGTCAGCATGCACGACTAGCTCGACCACCCGGGTGCGTAGATAATCAGCGAGTGGAGTGGCTCCGCCTGCGATCCGCCAAACGGGCACGAGCCTGGTCATTGGCTCGGCGCTGAGTGTGCATCGAAGGCGATCGATCAGCTCCTCGAACCGGCCCGCCAAGTCAGCAGGGCCTCGTCCGGCACGCTTCTCCGCGTCGGCGCGCAACCCAGCATGGAAGCCGTCTTCGACCTGGTCGCGGTTATCGACGCGATTGAGGCCGTAGAACTCAGGGATGCCAACCCGGACCCGTGGCGAATCGGGTTCCGGTCGCTGTAGCGCCGACTCGAAGAGACGAATAGCCGAGTAGAGATGGGCCACCAGGCCGCCCACCGTGAAGCCCTCAACAGCACTGTGGGCCTCCCAGCGGTCAGCGACAGGGGCGGAGCCCACTACTCCGACTGTCATCTCCGAAGCGGCGAAGAAGGCCGGGACCGGGACCGAAAGGGCGCTCATGGAGCCAGCCTCCCCCAATCGACCGGTGACA
>DASXCO010000198.1 GCA_036491125.1 Acidimicrobiales bacterium
GCGTCTCCACCGCCGCCTTGACCTCCGGCGTCGGCGCCATGCCGACGGACAGCAGGACGTACTCGGCGTCGATCGAGCCGAGGGCGCCGTTCTCGGGTCGGGCGCGCCCGAGCTCACCGCCGAGGTGGCGCACCTCGACCGACAGCAGCGGCGAGCCCGACCCAGCACCGGCGACGCGCACCAGCTCGTCGACCGCTTCCGCCGGCAGGTCGGCCAGGGTGAGCCCTTCGCCGGCGTAGGGCACCGGCTGCTCGGGATCCATGTGCAAGTGGCTCAGTGCGCCGACGGGCATGGTTACGATCGTGTCCATCCCCGGTTCCAGGGCGCGCAGCGGTGCCAGCAGCGCGTCAGCTTCCGCTGGGGACCCCAGGTGGATCACCTCGACGACCGCGAAGGACCTGCCCCGTACCGGCTCGGGGATGTCGGGCACGGGGGGCAGTTGGAGATAGCGCCCGACGGTCGTCAGCGCGTCCGGTAGGTCGCCCTCGGTCAGCTCTCGCCAGGCGTGGAGCACCTCGGGACCGCGCTCCATGGGCCAGAACATGACCCCCGCGTACACCTCGGTCAGCGGGAACAAGCGCAGCTCGAGGGCAGTGACGATGCCGAAGCTGCCGCCACCCCCGCGCAGCGCCCAGAAGAGGTCGGGTTCGGTCTCCCGGTCCACCCGCCGCAGCTGACCGTCGGCCGTGACCAGCCTGCGAGACTGGTCGCCCTTACCGTAGGTATCGAGCCGCTTGACGCTGGCGGTTGACGGCGCCGACCACCGCTCGGAGTGATGCGGTGAGGATGCTCGGGTTCATCCCGACGCCCCAAAGCACCGTTCCACCCGACATCTGCGACTCAACGAATGCCACAGCCGTAGCGTCAGACCCGCTCGTCACGGCGTGCTCGCTGTAGTCGACGATGTCGAGGTCGATATCGAGATCACGCCGCAGCCCGTCGACGAAGGCGGCCAGCGGGCCGCTGCCCTTGCCGACGACGGTTCGGTGCTCGCCATCGACAAGGAGTTGAGCGGTCAGTGTGCCGTTGTCGTCGGTGGTGGTCACCTCATGGCTCAGGAGCTGTATGGGGGCGTCATCGGGTAGGTATTCGGTCGCGAAGCGGTCCCACATCTCCACGGGCGAAAGCTCCGTGCCGCTCTCCTCTGTGACCAGCTGGATCGTCTTGGAGAACTCGATTTGCAGCCGCCGGGGCAGGTCGAGGCCGTGCTCGGCTTTCATCACGTAGGCGACGCCACCCTTGCCGGACTGGCTGTTGACCCGGATCACCGCCTCGTAGGTGCGGCCGACGTGCTTCGGGTCGATCGGGAGGTAGGGGACCTCCCAGAGGTCGCCGTCAGTCGGTAGCGCCCCGATGCCCTTCTTGATGGCGTCCTGGTGGGACCCGGAGAACGCCGTGTAGACGAGGTCGCCGCCGTAGGGGTGGCGAGGATGGACGGGCAGCCGGTTGCAGTATTCCGCGACCCGCCGGAGGGCGTCGATGTCGCTCAGGTCGAGGCTGGGGTCCACCCCCTGGGTGAACAGGTTCATGGCGAGAGTGACGACGTCGACGTTGCCGGTGCGCTCACCGTTGCCGAACAGGGTTCCCTCGATTCGCTCGGCGCCGGCCATCAGGGCCAGCTCGGCGGCCGCGACGGCCGAGCCCCGGTCGTTGTGCGGGTGGAGGCTCAGCACGACCCGGTCCCGGTTGCCGATCTTGCGGTGGAACATCTCGATCACGTCGGCATAGACGTTGGGCGTGTACATCTCGACGGTGGCCGGGAGGTTGAGGATGATGGGCCGCGCAACCGTCGGCTCGATGACGTCCATCACCGCCTCGCAGATCTCGACCGCGTAGTCCACCTCAGTGCCGGTGAAGCTCTCGGGCGAGTACTCGTAAGTGATGTCGGTGTCGGGCACCGTGCGCTCGAGCTCGCGGCACAACTGCGCAGCCTTGACGGCAATGTCGGTGATCCCCGCCTTGTCGAGGCCGAACACCACACGGCGTTGCAGCACGGAGGTGGAGTTGTAGAAGTGGACGATCGCCGTGCGAGCCCCCCGGATGGCCTCGAACGTCTTCTCGATCAGGTCCGCCCGGCACTGGACGAGAACCTGGATGGTCACATCCGACGGGATCAGGTCAGTTTCGATGATCTGGCGGATGAAGTCGTGGTCAGGCTGAGATGCCGACGGAAACCCCACCTCGATCTCCTTGAAGCCCATGCCCACGAGCGTCTCGAACATCTTGAGCTTGCGAGCCGGGTCCATCGGGTCGATGAGCGCCTGGTTCCCGTCACGCAGGTCGACGCTGCACCAGCGGGGCGCCTTGGCGATCCGCGCCGACGGCCAGGTCCGGTCCTCGAGGGCGGCGGGGAGGAACGGCTGGTACTTTTCGAACGGCATCTTGGTCGGGATTACGGGCGGCCGGGGCATCGTGGTTCCTCTCGGGATTGGGGAGGCGGCGGGAACGAAAAAACCTCCCGGCCCGGAGGCGCAGGAGGTTCTCGCGAGCACCGAACAGGTGCTCGCCTAGG
>DASXCO010000199.1 GCA_036491125.1 Acidimicrobiales bacterium
GTATCGAAGGCAGCCATCGACGCCATGATGCGCAACGCGGCCGACGAGTATGGCCCGGCTGGCGTACGTTTCAACTCGGTGCAGCCCGGCTTCGTGACCACGGAGATCATGGAGAGCATTCCCCTCGACAGCTCCGTCTTCGAGAGCTATATCGTCAATACACCCCTCGGGGGCGTCTCCGCTCCGGACGACATCGCGTCCGTCGTCGCCTTCCTGCTCGGACCGGCATCGGGGCGTATCACGGGCCAGGCGGTGGCCGTCGACGGAGGTCACAACCTGCGGTCCGGTCCCGACTTCCGGCCGTTCACCGGCCTTAGCCCGGACGAGCTGCTCGCCCGGGACACGGCCAAGTAGATGCCCGCCACGTCGGCGACAGGCCCGTTGAGCGGCGTGAAGATCGTGGAGCTGGGCGTCTGGGTGGCCGGCCCGGCAGCCGGCGGGATCCTCTCGGACTGGGGCGCCGACGTCGTCAAGATCGAACCGCCCCGAGGCGACCCGGCCCGCACCTTCCGGCGCATGCTCGGCGGCCACCTCCCGACCAATCCGGTGTTCGAGCTGGACAACCGTTCCAAGAGGAGCATCGCCATAGACCTCTCCACCGAAGCGGGACGTCAAGTGGCAGTTGAGCTGATCGAAGGCGCCGACGTGTTCCTGTCCAACGTGCGGATGTCCGCGTTGGAGCGGGCCGGGCTCGGCGAGTCGGCACTACGGGCGCGCAACCCCCGCCTGGTCTACGCCATAGTCACCGGCTACGGGCTCGACGGCCCGGACGCCGACAAACCGGCATATGACATAGCGGCATACTGGGCCCGCAGCGGGCTGGCCGACGCGTTGACACCTCCCGGCGGCGCCCTTCCCTTTCAGAGGGGCGGCATGGGCGACCACTCGGTAGGAATGACGGCTGCCGGAATGGTGAGCGCCGCCCTCTTCGCCCGGGAGCGCACCGGCCAAGGAGACCTCGTCTCGACTTCGCTGCTGCGGCAGGGTGCCTATACCATCGGCTTCGACGTCAACATCTCCCTCATGTGGGGCTTGCCGGTCCGGGTCGGCACCCGAGACACCATGGGCAACCCGACGGTTAACAACTACACCGCCGGCGATGGCCGGCGCTTCTGGATCGTCGGGTTGGAGGGCGAACGCCACTGGCCTCCCCTGGCCCGCGCTGTTGGCCATCCCGAGTGGCTGACCGACGCCCGATTTGCCACGCCGGCCAACCGCTTCCGCAACGCCTCTGCGCTCATCGCAGCACTCGACGAGGTGTTCGCCACCCGCACCCTCGCCCAGTGGGCAGAGGTCTTCGCGACAGAGCCCGACTTCTTCTGGGCTCCGGTGCAGACCATCGACGAGCTCATCGGTGATCCCCAGTTCGCAGCCGGCGGAGGGTTCGTGGAGGTCGGCGACGAAGGCGGCGCCATGACGATGTTGGCCACTCCGGCCGATTTCCGCGACAATCCTGCCGTCCCCCGATTCCGTGCCCCTCGTCTCGGTGAGCACACCGTCGAGGTGCTCGGCGAACTCGGATACGGCCCGGACCGGATCGCAGACCTGGAGGCGGCAGAGGCTGTGTACACGGAATACACCGCCTCGGGCCCGGACTGATGGCACCGCGCAACTGGAGCCCACGACCGCAGCTGGGCACGGTTGCCCTTTCAACGCTGGGGCGGTCCGGCGACGCCGTCGTTGATGATCCCCGGAACCCGAGGAGCCACTCCGGCCGCGTCGGGTGACGTCGGGCAGTCCCCTATTCGTTCTCTGCGAGGACTGCTAGATCGCTCACCTCTGCCCGACTCGGCACGCGCTCTGGTCGAGGAGCCGCGCCTGTGCGGACCAGCAGCCCGGTGACGATGGCAGCGGCGAGCAGCAGAGCGGCGCTGACAGTGAACGCCAAGACCCAGGAGTTGGTGGTGGCGACTGCCAGAGCTGCCGGTGTAGGACGGGCAGGATGGACGAGGCCGGCGGCGGCGACCGCCGTGAGCACGCCCAGCCCGATCGCTCCGCCGACCTGCTGGCTGGCGTTGATGAGGCCGGAGGCCACCCCGGCATCCTCCCGGGACACCCCCGCGACCGCTGACGAGGTCAGGGCGACGATGCTCACCCCGAGCCCCGCGCCAAGAACCACCATCGCCGGAAGGAGCGTCCCAACGTAGCTGGCGGTGGGCGAGATGCGCGTAAGAAGGGCCATCCCCGCCGCTGCGGTGGTGAGCCCGCCAACCAGGACGAGCCGGGGACCCACTCGGGCCAGGATTCTCGAGCCAAGCCCGGCGCTCAGAACGATCACCGCCGAAATAGGCAGAAACGCCAGACCCGCTTTGATCGGCGAGTAGCCGTGGATCTGCTGAACATAGAGGGTGATGAAGAAGAACACGCCGAACAGGCCGGCTCCGGTGAGCAGCATCCCGATGTTGGCGCCGTCGAGGGTGCGATTGCGGAACAGGCTCAGGTGCACCAGAGGGTGGCGCGTTCTCTTCTCGATAACAAGGAAGAGGCCGATCAGGACGGCCGAGGCCAGAAACAGCCCGATCGTCCTGGTCGAGGTCCACCCCCACACGCTGCTGCGCACCAAGGCGAAGACCAGGGCGCCGATGCCGGCGGTGATAGTCACCGCTCCTGGCACGTCGAATCCTCCGACCTCTGGGTCTCGGCTTTCGCTGATCACCACTAGAGCGGCAACTGCGGCGATGACCCCGATCGGGATGTTGACGAAGAACACCCAGCGCCACGACAGCGAGCTGGTGAGCACGCCGCCCAACAGGAGCCCGATCGCCGATCCGGCCCCAGCGATGGCGGCCCAAATGCCGAGGGCCCGATTTCGCTCTTCTCCTTCTCTGAAGATGATGGTGACCAGGCTGAGCGCAGCCGGAGCCATGAACGCCGCCCCGAGCCCCTGGCCGGCCCGGGCGAAGATGAGCACGCTGGACGACCCCGCGAGACCCCCCACCAGGCTGCTCGCGGCGAAGAAGGCGGCTCCGACGACGAACACGAGGCGCCGGCCGTAGCGGTCGGCGACGCGGCCCCCGAGGAGGAGGAACCCGCCGAAGACGAGCAAATAGATGGTCACCACCCACTGAAGGTTGGCGGCGGAGGTGAAGTGGAGGTCTTTCTGTATGGAAGGCAAAGCCACGTTCACGATCGTCGAGTCGAGTACCACCATCAACTGCGCCAATGCCAAGATGCCCAGAGCAAGGCCCTTGTTGCTTGTCAGGTCAGGCGAACCAGGGGCCACCCGCCTCGGCGAGAGAGAAAAGCATTTCGCCTCACCTCGCTTCGGAAGACAGATGATCATGACACCTCTCCTTGCCAGTGTGCGTCGTCAAGCGGCAGGCGTGGGCTGAGTGGCCGCAAACTTCGTCTCTAGAAAGGTGGCCGCTCGGTCGAGAGCCGCATCCGCCTCGTCGAGCATGGCTGCATAGGCTTGGAACACGTGCGGAACGCAGGGAACGACCTCGAGGGTGACCGCCACGTCGGCGGTGGCTGCCCGTCCGGCGAGGCGGATCGCGTCGCTGAGGAGGATCTCGTGGGAGCCGACCTGGATCAGCAGCGGGGGCAGCCCAGCCAGGTCACCCAGGGCGGGGCTGACGTAGGGGTCGGCAGCGTCGCCACCGGCCACGTAGTAGGACGCCCCCCGACGGAGCCACTCTGCGGTAAGGAGCGGATCGACCACCTGCTTGTCGACAATGGTGTCGCCCGAGAACGTCAGATCGGCCATTGGAGACATCAAGAAGGCTGATGAAGGCAGTCGCGCGTCGGTATCTCTCAACGCCAGGAGTGTGGCCGCCGCCAGGCCCGCGCCGGCCGACTCGCCAGCAATGGCGATCTGGGCCGGGTCGACTCCCTGCGAGAGGAGTCCTTCGTAGGCGGCCTTCGCGTCCTCGACTGCGGCCGGATAGGGGTTCTCGGGGGCCAGCCGGTAATCGACGCTGACGACCTTGGCGCCCGTCCGCCTGGCGATATCGGCTGCTAGTGGACCTGACGCTTGCGCCGACCCGATCAGGTAGCCACCGCCGTGGAAGTACAGAATCACGTTCGCGCTGTCGGTGCCGTCAATTGTGACCTCGAGAGCCTCTATGCCTCCGACCGTCGTAGGTGTCTTTCTCACGTCGCCTGCGACGGGGGTGCGCCGCATCACTTCCTCGAAACCGGCCCGTAGGGTCGGGACGTCGGCGCTGTCGTCGAGTGGCGCCTGGCGTAGCATGGCGTCCAGGTCCGCTTGCTGTTGCCTGCTCATCGGCTCTCTTCCAGTCTTCGGTCTAGTGCTGCTGTTCAGGGCCGATCAAGCCCCTGGTGCAGTGTGCGAAAGCCAGTCACGGCCCAGACATCATTCTCTTGATGGCGCGTTGCCATCGCATCCGGGAAATCCATAGTCGACGACGCGACTCGCCTATCCGGTTACCGGGCTGACCAGGCAGCGGACTGTCGGGATGGTCGACGAGACAAGATGCCCAGCGCTCCGAGAGACTCCTCGCCGACTCCAGGCCGAGCCCCAACCCGGCGAGGTCGGCCGCTCTCGGTCTCTGAGGTTCACCGTGCTAGACGGGATGGTCTAGATCTCGGCAGTCACCCGCGTAGGTGTTCGTCGAGACACACCCGGCAAAATCCAGGCTCTCCTCGTCGCCCGGGCAGAGCTGGACCGGATGCTCGCCGGCGTCCGTGCCAGGTATGGATCCCACCCTGGCCGCCGCGCAGCACCAAAGATCCAGACCGACATCCTGGCTCTAAAGGTCAACCTTAGGTCTAGAGATGGGTCTGTCCAGGGAGAACTTCCCCATGTGGAGCGCGCTGCCCTCGGCCCGAAGCGGATGTCAGGGATCTTGACGAACATACGGTCGTCAGGTATCTTGACGCCATGAAGCAGGATGACCGCCAAGAGATGTCCTACGAACAGCGCGTCGAGCTCATCGACAATGACCTCGACGTCGAGCTAGGGGCCCTCGACAACCTCCTCAGGGCCGCCAGGGAGGAACGTGACCCCAAGAACGCCCTCAGTGCGATGGGCATTCTCCAGCACTGGCTGGCCCGGCGCGAAGAAGTCCTTGTGCAGGACGCGCGGGTCAAAGGCGCGTCGTGGGCCGACATCGCGCGGCTTCTGGGACGAAGCAGGCAGGCGGTATGGGAGCGTTACCGCGCAGCACAGGCCACCGTATGAGCAGTAGCACGCCATGGCGGTAACAGCAGCACAGGACTTGTGTGGATTAGGGGGACCGGACTCGTAGCTGAGGCCGCCCAGGTAGTCCGGCCGCCAAGTCGCGTGGGCCCGTCGCCTCCTTCAGCGCCAACGTCGTGCGTCGGGGCGCATCGCTTGACGGTGCGGTCATGGTCGGCCTCTCCTGGCTAGTAAGCGACCCCGACCGCTTGCTTGAAGGTCTCGGTTTGATCGAGCACCCGAAGCATGAGGTGGGCGACGTCGGGTCGGGAAACGGACCAACCCCCTCGCAGGTTCTGCCCGTACGCCGTCCGGTAGCTGCCGGTGAGTGGCTTGTCGGTCAGCCGAGGCGGCCGTATGGCGGTCCAGTCCAGCCCACTATCGGCAAGCACATCCTCCATGCGCGCCAGGTCCGCGTACACCTTCCGGAACGCGGCTTTCGCCACGTGGGAGAACAGATGCCGCATGAAGAATCCGTCACCGGGGTCATGCTTCGGTAGCTCGGGGCGGTCCGGCGATGGCACGGTGCCGACCGGGGCGGCACTGACAACGACGATGCGTCGGACCTCGGTCGCCTGCATGGACTGGACGATGGCCCGCGTGCCCCGCCAGGCGACTCCCGCATCGGAGTTCGACCGAGGGCCGAGGCCCGACAGCACCGCATCGGCTCCCTGGACGGCGGACTCGAGCGCTGCCGGATCGGGATCGGCCAGGTCGGCAGTGACGACCCTGGCCTCTCCGGCACCAGCCACTGCCGCCGACAACTTGGCCGGGTTGCGGGCGACGGCGGTGACGTCGTGACCTGCGGCCACGGCCTGCTCGAGGACTTGTCGACCGATACCTCCGGTCGCAGCGAAGACGGTCAGCTTCATGATGATTCCTTTCTGCCTCTCACGAGGCGAGCGGCGCGGGCTAGGTGGCCGGGCAAAGCTCGATACAGATCGCCGACGAGCTCAGGCCGATCATCGAAGACATCATCGACAGCCTGGATCGGTGGCTCTCCCCCCAGAAGAGATTCGCTCAACCACGTCGCCGACCTCGGGTCACGGGGCCGGCGTGGCCGGAGTGATGGCCCGCTGCTTGACGCTCTGGGCGACGATGTCGCCCGAAGTCGGGTGGCGGAGCACCATTCGCCGCGTCGGCGTGACGCGGATGGTGGTGACAGCCTCGGCGACAAGGTCGGTGTACACGTCCTGACGGAGACGAGTGAATAGGGCCTGGGCCGCGCTCTTCAGCTTGGCTGTAACCGTTGCAGCAGACAGGCCGGCGACACCAACGGCCCCGAGCACGGCCTTTCCAATCGCGCTCTTGCTGTCGTTGCTGATGAGCACGACGAGCGCGACGACCGAACCGAGCCCGATCGCGGCGGCAGCGAGTTGGGGCCAGAACACCCGAACAGCCTTCCATGTGGCCCTGAAGTTTCTGACCAATGCATAAGGCTTGACGAGTGTTGACGGATCTTGGAGCAAGACGATCAGCTCGTACCAACGCCGCAACTGCTGGTAGAGGTCGATGAGCGCGGTGCCCTGCTCGCGCCAAACGCGTTCGGTCGCCACCGCCTTCCATACCTGAAGCGAGCCGGCGATCGCCGGGGCGCTGTATGGGTTGAAATAGGCGGACAGGCGGCCGGCGAGCCGTGAGAGCTCGTTACAGCGACTACTTCCAAGTAGGTACCACCAGCTGACAGCACTGTCCGTGCCAGGACTGACCGTGGGATCCAGCTCCCAGTACGACTCGGACAGACCCCGCCCGAGCTGGTAGCCACACGCCTGCGTGTCCGATTTGGAAGTCAGGCAGTCTTGTGTGTGGGCGTCGAACTCGTAGATCGTCTCCGCCAGCCTGCTCCAGGTCCTGGCGCGCTGCCCAGGGTCACCCTCCCCCTCGCGGTGCAACTCAGCGGCCAGATCGTTGATTTTCGCCGAGTAGCCCGTCCCGTCGCTGACCGTGTCAACCGAGAGCTTGGCGGCGAGAGCAGCCACGACGGCTTGTGTCTCGATGCGGAGCTCGGTCGGCGTACGCTCCACCCGGAGTGGCAGAACGTGGCCGGCGCGTGTCGGCAAGGCGCCATCGGACGGAATGGGACCGCCCGGACGGTTGCGGCCGCGTACCTCGGCCAGGCACCACCCGAGACGCACGGCCGACAGGACCTGATCAGCGTCGGCAGGCGGTGTCATCGCTGCTCTGGTCAGGCCTCGTCGTCCGCGGCCCCCGTGTGCGCCCCATCACGTCGAAGCCCCAATGCAC
>DASXCO010000200.1 GCA_036491125.1 Acidimicrobiales bacterium
GGCCGACTGGGTTCGAGACAACGCGGCCTCGCTGTTCCCGAATCCCCCGCAGGTCACGGCGGGCAACGTTGTCGCGTCAGCGAGTCACTAGGAGCTTCACCCTGAAAAAGCCGGTGATGTGAGGCCGTCTGCGGCCGGTGATAATCGGATCACGGCCCGTTTACCCCCGCACAGAACGTCCAGGGCAAGGCGGCTTCAGCCCAACCGTCTGCAGGAGGAGCCGTCCTCGACGGGTCGGGAGGCCTGCACCCCTTCGGCGGGGTCACGCTCACCATCAAGTTGACTCTGAAAATGCGCCGAGGCTGTTGAGACCAATGAGGCTGGTACGGGAGCGGAGTCTCGGCCCGACCGGATATCAGGGTCTCGGTTCACATGACTGTCAATCACGGCAGCAATGCTCGCCTGGAAAGCACGGACTGTTCCAGCAGGGTCCCGACTGCAGAAGTACCTTACGGAGCGAGACGGCGCACCGCCACGACCGTATCGCTTCATAGCTTCTGATTGGGGTGTTGAGCGAAATGGGGCACCAGAACTGCGCGTCAGGCCGCAAGCGCACACCCCATCTCCCTGGCCGGTGACACCAACCACGGACCTGCCCCAGAATCTCGTCGCGATAAGCGCTGGAGCGTCGCCTGCCGGCTGGGGGGCGGCGCGTG
Organism: Acidimicrobiales bacterium; assembly: GCA_036491125.1. Classification (NCBI taxonomy): domain Bacteria; kingdom Bacillati; phylum Actinomycetota; class Acidimicrobiia; order Acidimicrobiales; species Acidimicrobiales bacterium. The sequence goes on from DASXCO010000200.1 coordinate 657, forward strand.
ACTCGCCTGGTAGCGGCACTGTCGCCCGGCTTTGAGGTCACGTACGCTCGAAATAGTGGCCTTGTTCGAGATCCTCGATGAGTCCGGGCCCGGTGGACTCCCAGCCCAGTCGCTCCCTAGTTAAGGCGCTCGATACCGGGGCGTTGATCGCCCAGAAGACACCCATCCATCCGAAGTGCTCGCCCGCTTCTTGGGGAGCGATCGATACCGCCGGGATGTCCAGCTGCCGCCCGATCACCTCCGCGATCGTGCGGGTGGGCACCCCCTCCTCACCGACGGCGTGCCAGACCGACCCCGCCGGCGCCTGTTCCAGGGCCAAGCGGAAGACCCTGGCGGCGTCGGAGCGGTGTACGGCAGGCCAAACATTGGATCCATCGCCGATGTAGCCGGAGACGCCCTTCTCGCGAGCGATCCTGATGATGGTCGGGATGAAGCCGTTGTCTCCTCGCCCGTGGGTCGTGGGTGGGAGTCGGACAACTGAAGAGCGCACGCCTGCCCCGGCCAGGGCGAGGGTCATGGTGGTCGCCGGCGACCGCGGGAACTCTGGAGCGGCGGCATCGTGCTCGGTCGCCGGACGGCCCTCGGCTGTGGTCGCCACCCCCGACGTGATGACTAGTGGTCGACCGGATCCCTCGAGTGCTGCGCCGATGGTTTCTATCGCCTGTCGGTCGGTCTGGTTGGCGGCCTCGTACTGATCGAAGTCGTGGATGAACGCCAGGTGGATGACACCGTCGGACTTCGCCGCCCCTTCGTGCAGGCTGTCGAGTTCCTCGAGCGAGCCGCGATGCACCTCGGCTCGTGCCGCCGCTAGTGCGTCGGCCGAAGCTTCGGAGCGAGCGAGACCAACGACGTGATGGCCGGTATTGACGAGCTCGGGCACCACGGCCGAGCCGACCCAACCGGACGCGCCAGTGACGAATACGCGCATCAATAGACCTCCCTGTTGTCGCCAGTCCCTCGGTCTTCGGTTGGGCCGAAGACGCAAGCGATGGCAGTTGCTGACATCACTCTACCCATGTCAGCGGCTGACATCAAGGAGTAGTACCATTTCTTGGCGTGGGAAGATGGGAGCCCGACGCGCGAGGCCGACTCGAGCAGGCGGCCATGGAACTGTACGTAGAGCGCGGGTTCGAGAACACCACTGTGGCCGAGATAGCCGAGAGCGCCGGGCTGACCGAGCGGACGTTCTTCCGGCACTTCGCCGATAAGCGCGAGGTGCTGTTCTCCGGATCGGCGGCCCTTCAGGAGTTGCTGGCCGAACGCGTCGCGGGCGCGCCGGACGCTGCTGCTCCGATCGTCGCAGTCACCGCCGCCCTAGAGGCGGCCGGCGCCTTGCTCCAGGAACGAGGGGATTGGTCACGACAGCGCCAAGCGGTGATAGCCGCCAACGCCGAACTAAAAGAGCGGGAGCTGATCAAGTTGGCGGCGTTGGCTTCGGCCGTTGCCGACGCGTTGCGCCGGCGCGGCGTCAAAGCCCCTGCAGCCAGCCTCACCGCCGAGGCCGGCATCGCCGCCTTCAAGGTGGCATTCGAACGCTGGATCCAGCGGCCGAGCAACCGCAACCTGCCTCGACTCATCAGAGAGTCGATCGACCAACTGAAAGCAATCACTGCCGGTAACTGATCCATTGCCGCAAAGGGCATGAGAGCTGCCGCCAGAGATGCGAGATCATGAGCCATCCAGTGTCGGCAGGCCCGCCCCCGACGTAACCCTTGGTGTCGAAAGGCCGTATCGCCCATCGAGTGCGCCAAAACGTTCGGTGAGGTCGAGAGCGTCCTGTCCCAGATCGCCGGATCCCGAGCGATATCTGCTCCTCCGGCCGGCGGCGGAGGGGGTTGAGCTGGGTGGCCAGACTCCAAAGACCGGCTACTCAGCAACGCACGCCGAATACAACGAAGCCGTCGCGCGTGGCCTCCGGATCAGCGTCTGGACGACCAGCGCAGACCAAGATGGCCGCCAGCGGGACTTCACCGCCGAGGTCCGGGTCTTCCATACGACCGGCACGTATACGTCACCCGACGACTTGGCTCAGCGCATCGAGAGGCGACTGCGGGCCATGGCCGCGGACGCTCTCGCCCCGTGGGTCAAGGTCGGCAACACCATCTTCAGGGCGACCAGCATCCACGACGACGGCCGGACCGTCACCGTCGTGGGCCGCGTCCGCGACAACGCCCTCGCTGCGTCCCTCGAGGGTCGTCGCCCCGACGCGTCCTACGGGAGGAACTCCGACACGCGGATCACCTGGCCCGGCGGCACCAGCCCGGTCCGGGTCAACACCGTCGTATCGGAGACGACGGGCAGCCGAGGGCGCAAGATCACGATCACGGGCGACCGGAGGCCGGAGAACCGGTCGAACCTATTGGAGATGGCGGTGAACAACAGGACCCCGGAGGACCTCACCGAGCTCGCCGCCCGGGTTGCGTTTCTTGGGGAGCCGAACCCGCTCGACACGATGTCGTTCATGGTGAGCGGCACGAATCCCTTCCCCGTCGTCGACGGGCTTGGCCTGCCCGAGGATGCGGTAGAGCAGGTTGCTCTACTGCTCGTCACCGAACTCCTAGTCGGCGAGCGAGGCGTCGACCACATCACGTCGTTCCGCCTCGGGTCGCGGAGGAAGGGCCAGCGGCGGCTCCGCCTCGGGTGGATGCCCCGCAGGCGATACACGAACGTGGACCCGGTCGGGCGAACCTCGAGGGCGAGACGCCCGTTGTCGCCCCATAGGGGGTAGACGCCCGGTGGCACCGCCACCGCGTATCCCACCGCGTAACTGGAGCCCACTAGACGGATTCAGCGCTCTCAGTGGACGAGCAGGCCCGAATAAGGCCAGCTCAGCGGACTGTACGCCACTCCTGGACCGACCGGAGCCGTCTCTTAATCCGCAGGTTCTGGGTTCGAATCCCAGGGGGCGCACCAAGAACTGGGCGCACCAAGAACTTGTGCGCACCAAGAACTCCACAGGCGCACCAAGAACTGTATTGGTTCGGTTGATCACCGACGTTTCGTCTTCGGGTGACCCCCGACACGTGTTCGGCTGATCCCTGACATGTGTTCGGCTCATACCTGACACCTTGCGGCTGTGCTAGCCCGGGATTGCGGCGAGCTGCTTCATCTGTGAGAGCAGGTCGACGACGCCCCAGGTCTCGGCGATGCGGCCGTCGGCGAAGCGGGCGATGAACATCTCGTTGTAGGTGACGGACTTGCCGGTGGGCGGCACGCCCAAGTACTCGCCCTGGTGGGTTCCGGTAACCGTGTTCCGGGCGACGAGCTTGTCTTCCGCGCCGAACAGGTCCTCGAGGGTGACGTGCAGGTCGGGATACGCCCGAAGAAGAGTCGCCCACACCTGCTTGAGCGCCTGCGCGCCGGTCGCCCCGATCGGCACCGGGGTCCCGATGCGCACGTCCGGGTCGAAGACCTCGTCGATCGCGGTGGAGATGAGCTCTTCATCCCCGCTGTTGAGGGCATCGTGGAGGCGGCTGAGCGTCGCCTTGTTGCTGGCTACCTGACCTGCTGACATGGGATTGCTCCTCGAGTGGGTGTGAATCTTCGGGCGGTCATCGCCGGATGGCATGGATCTCTAGGCCGATCGGGACCTTGTCGCTGACCACGCCGCCACCCGTCCATCGATTGATGCCGAACTCGCCGCGATTGACTTGAGCGGTCGCGGAGAAGGAGACCCGCTCTCGATGTGGCTCATCATTGACCTCGTTGGTTTGAGTGAAGAGTGATCCCCCGGACCCAGGGCAGCCCGAAAATGTGAGAGAGCTTATTGACGGAGCCGTACGAGCTGGGTTCCGCCGAGCCGAGAGCTTGCGGTGAGAAGTAGATCCACGGGCTGCGGATCAGAAGTTCCAGAGATTCCGCTTCCGATACCGCGGCTGCCACAACACCCGGTTGATCATCCGGAGAGGGGCAGGCAGGGCGGCCACGAACCGGCGCTGTGCGACGGTCGGTGATCCATCGAGGGTCCACGGAACATAGACCGCAGCGCCTCTGACACCTTGGCGGCGCGCCATCTGGCTGGTGAACCTACGCCAGTCCGCACGGGTCAGCACCGACTGGATGAGCGGAAGCGCGCGTTCCTCCTCGTGGGTTAGGTGGTGGTTGAGCGCAGCGGACAGTTCTCTGCTTCGTGCGCCGAGGTCGACCGCCTCGCCGGCCAGAGCCTCGTCGACCGCGGCCAGCAGCGGGTCGAGCTGGGCGTGCTCGGCCACCATGTCCTCTGTGAGGGCGAGGTCGCGGGGTCGGTCCGCCACGGCCCGGCGGAGGGCGGGCCAGAGGTGGGCGTCCTCGACGCTGTGGTGGACGAGAAGCTGGGCCTTGAAGGTTGTCCAACCCGCACGCACCTCCGGGGCACTGCCCTTTCCGGCCTGCGCGGCTGCTGTCAGCCGGTCGAGGTCACGCCGGAAGGCGTCGTGGGTGGCATACATGCCGGTGAAGTCGATGGCGTCGTCTGAGACCTCGGGCCGGTCCTGGCTGATCTCCTCCCGGTTGCCGCGCTCCAGCTCATGTCTGTTCGTCATCGTCAGGCTCTCCTTGTTCGATCGATCACCTGGTGGTTGCTGCGTTCCAGGACGGGTCTGTGCGACATGATCGGTCTCCTTGCTAGTGAGTGATCACGAAGTCTTGGAAGGGTTCGATTTCGATCCTTGGTCAGTGTCCGTCTCTGTCCGACGTGTGCATGAAATGACCGACAACCTCCGCCAGCCTGGCTGGTTGGTCCAGGGGGATGAGCATGTAGCTGTCCGGAATCTCGACCAGCTGTCCATGCGGGAGAAGCTCGGCGAGGCGACGTCCATGTTCTGGCGGCATGACGCGGTCTTGGCTGGCCCAGACGACGAGGGCGGGGCGCTCGAAGTCAGCCAGGCACTCGGCCGCGTCAAGCATCAGGTGCTTGTCGGCCGCCGCCGCGCGCAGAACTCGGACGGTGTCGCGGCAGATGTCGTGCTGGTGCAGGAGTGGTCTCATCCACCGGTCGGTGGCGGCGTCGCCTCGCCTCGTCAGCCGTCCGAAGGCGATTGGGAGCCGACGCAGCGGCCGCAGGCGCATCTGCTGCATGAACAGGCCGAACAACGCGGGGGGAAGCTTCCCGGCCAGGAACAGCGTCTTGCCGGTCAGGCCCGGGGGGAAGTTGTCGAAGGCGTCGCAGGACACGAGAACAATTCCGCTCACCCCAGTGGATCTCGCCCAGATGAGCAGCTGTACCAGAGCCCCGCCCGTGTCGTTGCCGACGACGGTGACCTCGCGCAGCTCGAGGCGGTCGATGAACTCGCCAACGAGCCGGGCGATCCCGCCCATGGAGAGGTCCGCGTCGGCGCGCATCGCCTGGCGGTGCGCCCCCAGCGGCAGCGTCGGCACCACGCACCGGTGATCGACGGAGAGGCGGGCGATCACGTCGTCCCATAGGGAGGCGTCCATCAGGAGCCCGTGCAGGAGCAGGAGCGTCGGGCCATCGCCGCCGGTGTCGTCGTACTCGATCGTCCCGGCAGACAGCTCGATTCGGCTCCTTGTCATCGGGTCGCGGTCGCTGTGCTCGAGAACATCTCTCTTCGTCACTGTCAGTTCTCCTTACTAGGAAGCGATCCCGATGACCTGGTCGATGGTCTCGGGCTGGTCGAGCACGCGGAGCATCAGGTGGGCGACGTCGGCCCGAGGAACGGACCAGCCGCCGCGGATGTTCTGGCCCAATGCCGTGCGGTATTGGCTTGTGAGCGGCTTGTCGGTCAACTTCGGCGGCCGGATCACGGTCCACTCCAGGTCGCTGCCACGGAGGACGTCCTCCATGGCTGCGAGATCGGCGTAGACCCTGCCGAAGGCGGCTCCGGCGACGTGACTGAACAGGTGCCGCATGAAGAACCCGTCACCCGGGTCGTGCTTCGGCGGCCTCGGTCGGCCCGGCGATGGGACCGTGCCGACCGGCGCGGCGCTGATGATCACGATTCGGACGACGCCGGTCGCCTGCATGGCCGCCACGATGGAGCGGGTGCCCTGAGCCGCGATCCCGGCGTCGGAGCTCGACCGAGGGCCGAGCCCCGACAGCACCGCATCGGCTCCCTTGACGGCGGACTCGAGCGCTGCCGGGTCCGGAGCGGCGAGGTCTGCGGTTATGACGCGTACGTCTCCGGTGCCACGTACTGCAGACAGCTTCTTCGGATCTCGTGCCACGGCGGTGACGTCGTGACCTGCGGCAACGGCCTGCTCGAGGACCTGTCGGCCGACATTCCCGGTCGCTGCGAAGATCGTGAGCTTCATCGTTGTTCCCTTCTCACGAGGCGAGCGGCTCGGGCTCGAGCTCGCCCTCGGATGCGGTTTGGCGGATGGCTGCAGGCGCCGGAAGGGCCGAAGGCTTGGACGAGCCGAGCAGCAGCGCGGCCAGCACGGCACCGACGGCGAGCAGACCGGCTCCGACGCCGAAGGCCAGGTGGCTCCCAGCGAGCTGGGCAACGGCGGCGGGGTGACCGCTGCCGACCAGGCTCGAGGCCCGACCGGTGGCCACCGAGACCAGCACGGCCAATCCCAGGGCGCCACCGACCTGTTGGGCGGTGGTGACCATGCCCGAGGCGAGACCGGCGTCGGCCTCCCCGGCTTCGGACACCGCCGAGATGGTCAAGGACACGAAGCTCAGCCCCAGACCAAAGGCCATGAGGACCATGGCCGGCACGATCTGACTCCAGTACTGGGCGTGAAGGGGTAGCTGGGTGAGGAGGGCGAACCCACCTGCTGCCAGGCTCATCCCGCCGACCACAATCGGGCGGGCCCCGATCTTTGGCAGGAGCTGTGACGCGGCACCGGAGGCGACCACCACACCTAGGCCGAAGACCACGTAAGCCAGTCCGGTGTGCAGCGGTGACCAGCGCAGGCCCAGCTGCATGTAGAGGGTGAGCAGGAAGAACATGCCGTACAGCGCCGAAGCGACGAGCACCATCAGGCCGCTGGCGGTCCTCGGCACGCGGGCTTTGAAGAACCGAAGCGGGACCAACGGGGCGCGCAGGCGACCCTCGATGGCAAGGAAGGCAGCCAACAGCGCCGCCCCGGCAGCAAAGAATCCGAGGGTGGTAACCGAGGTCCAGCCATTGCGGTTGGCCTCCAACAGCGCATAGACGATGGCCGTGATTCCACCAGTGGCGGTGGCCGCCCCGGCGAAGTCGAAGGTGCTCCGGGCCCGGTGCCGGTCATCGCGAACCAGCCGCAGGGCGGCGACGATGACAGCAGCCGCCACGGGCAGGTTGATCCAGAAGATCCAGCGCCAGTCGGCCACATCGATGATCACGCCGGAGAGCAACACCCCGACGGTGCCGCCCAGGCCGGCCAGACCGCCCCAGATGGAGAGGGCCTTGGCCTTCTCCTTGGGGTCGACGAACAGCACAGCGATCATCGAAAGGGCGGCCGGTCCAGCCAGGGCCTCGCCCAGGCCTTGCAGGGCCCGAGAGCCGATGAGCATCACCTGGTCCTGGGCCAGTCCGCTGGCCAGAGAGCCGAGGGCGAAGGCGACCGCCCCCGCGATGAAGATGCGCCGCCGGCCGAACAGGTCGGCTACCCGGCCACCGAGGAGCAGGAAGCCGCCGGCGACGAGGACATAGGCGTCGACCACCCAAGCGAGGTTCGACTGGGAAAAGCCGAGGTCGGTTCTGATCGAGGGAAGGGCCACGTTCACCACCGTGGCGTCGAGGATGAGCATGAACTGCAAGCAGGCCAAGACCGCCAGCGCGATCCATCGGCGGGGGTCGGCCTCCCGCATGTTCGTAACCGGGCTAGCGGACGTGACTGCCATGGCCGTTCTCCTCTCGAGAGCTGGGCGGCGAGCAGGCGCCCCAGGGAGCCCTTGGGCCGCTGACAAGGTTCGTTGGGCGCTTTGTCACCGGAGACTCCTTTCCACCGCTCACCGGTGTATCCTTGTGTAAACCCTAACGGTGGTGTTCACCCTAAAATTCCTGTCGACTGAAGTCAAGGAGGAGGGCCGTGGCCGACATCGGGCTACGTGAACGAAAGAAGCGCCGGAACCGCCAGCACATCGCCGACACCGCGGCGCGGCTGTTCGGCGAGCGCGGCTACGAACACGTCTCCGTACTGGACGTGGCCGAGGCCGCTGAGGTCTCCGAGCAGACCGTGTACAACTACTTCCCCACCAAGCAGGACCTTGTGTTCGACCGTGAGGGGGATCTCAGCGACCGCCTCACGGAGCTCATCAGGACCAGGCCCGCCGGCACCAGCCCGGCTGCCGCAATCCGAGACTATGTCCTCGACTTCGTGGAGGGGAGCAAGGCGATACCCGCCGATCAGGCGCGAGGGGGGCTCGACTACCTCGCCGCCATCAGCCCCACCGTCCGGCGCCTGTCCCTGGAGGTCACCGACCGCTTGGCCGACGCCATCGCCGTCGCCATCAACGAAACAACACCTGGCACGAGCCCCGAGGTGGCCAAGGTGCAGGGGATCGCACTGGCGTGGGTGATCCAGATGATCACCGACGAGAGCGGGCGACGCAAAGTCGCCGGACAAAGCTCGAGACAGATTGCCAGGGAACTTCGGCCCATCATGGCGAGCATCATCGACAGCTTGGATGGCTGGCTCGCCCCACAACCAGGCCGGGGGCGTCGTGTCGTCAAGCGACGATGAAGCCATCCGATACTGTGAGCGGAGCTCGCCGCTCGGAGCGGAGTGTTCAAGGTACGCCGCTGCTGGCGCTCCGACCCGCCGTTGCGCGCGGACCAGTCGGCCCTTCGAGCGGCGTTCGGCGCCAACGCCCTGGCGTACCTTCCGCCCGAGCTCGACTGTCCCAAGTAGGCGCATAAGGGACCCATGGCAAGCGCCCGGCAGGCATCCGCAATACTTGGCCTATGACGCCGGCCGCTCGTCACCTGTTGCGGGCCAAGGATCTCGCCGACGGCCGATACTTCGAGCCACTGAAGGTGGCGGACCTGGCTCGAGCCGCTGGGCTGTCTCCCGCCCACTTCAGTCGGGAGTTTCGGCGAACATTCGGCGAGGCGCCCCACCAGTACCTCCTGACCCGCCGCCTCGAACGTGCTGCGGCACTACTTCGCAACACGGATCGGACCGTGACCGAGATCTGCTTTGCCGTGGGGCTCGCCAGCCTCGGCTCCTTCACCACGAGCTTCCAGCGCGTGTTCGGGGCGCCGCCGCTCGCCTATCGGGCCGCGTTCCCCCCCGCGCAGCGCCATATCCGCATCCCGAGCTGCGTCGCCCAGTCCTATGGCCGTCGCCAGAACCGCACGTTTCGAGAAGCCGAGCCTTCCTCCCGTCCGTAACGTTGCAGGCAGTCGAGACGAGGAGGACCCCGATGATCAAGATCGCCAATGCACAGTTCTGGGTGCACGACCAGGAGGAAGCCCTCGCGTTCTACACAAGGACGCTCGGCTGGGAGGTGCGCTCGGACGTGACCGTAGACGAGTGGAACTTCCGCTGGTTGGTCGTGGCTCCAGTTGGGGAGAACGATACCGGGCTCGTGCTCATGCCGGTCCCAAGGCCGCCGATGCTCGAGGCCGAGAGCAGCGACCAGCTCGCCGAGCTGGTCGCCAAGGGTGCTGGCGGCACACTGTTCCTCGAAACCGATGACTGCCAGGCCTCCTACAAGCAGCTCTCCGAACGTGGCGTCGTCTTCAACGACCCGCCTACCCAGCAGCCCTACGGCATCGACACGTCGTTCCGCGACCCGTCGGGTAACAACATCCGCCTCACACAAGTGCTCGAGTTCTCGATGGACCGCCGCTGAGCACAGTTACAGGTGCGCCGATCACCTGGCGGGACGTGCCCCTTTCGCCGGGTGATCGGACTTGCCCCACCGGCGAAGCCGGAGGCTTCGGGCCCAGCCAGCCTGCGTGCAAGGGCGTTCGAGGTCAGAATGGCAACACATCCGATCGCGGCCGCGCACTTTTCTCCCGCGACGTATTCGTCGACACCGCGGACCAGGTCGTCGACCACACCCGGGCCGAAGGCCGCCAGAAGGTCAACAGCAACGACCAGTTGGCGCCGATGCGGATCCCGGCGATCTTCCCGAGGTGCACGGTCTCGTTCATCGCCCTCTGGCAGCCAGCTGTGTGCCGGCTTCGCGCCGGCGGGGAGCGATCTCCTACGTGGGTCACCGGTCTATCCCAGGGTGGTCCAAGGCAGGCGTTGTCCACTGACCAGGACAGAGACCATGGATGAAGGAGGTGAACACATTTGCGGATACGACTTCGACCGGCCCTCGCTGGCATCGCTCTCACGGGGGCCCTTGTCGGAGGGGGCACAGCGGCGGCCTACGCGGCCACGTCGGGTAGCTCGTCATCTGGGAACTCGTCGTCCGGCACGCCGGCAACGACCGCGCCGCCGGCTACGCATCCCTCACCAGGGACGAGCCATTCGGGGCCCTGTCCCAACATGTAGAGCGCACACGACTAACCATTGCACGCGACTCCCGGGCTTCAGGCTCGGGAGTCGCGTGCTGGGGCACATCAGATCGGCCGCACCGGATGCCATCCACCTCGGGTCGGCCCAACTCACACTGCGCTTGTTGC
>DASXCO010000201.1 GCA_036491125.1 Acidimicrobiales bacterium
CGGGCCCGGTCGCTCGCCGAGACTCTGGCCAGCCTCGAGCAGCAGGTGAGTCGCCGCCTGGGCGTGGTTCGCGACCTCAAACCCGCCGTCGGCCCCGAGGACGCGGCCCTCCACGTGTGGACGGCCGGTTTGCGCTTCCCCGTTGCGGGACGGGCCCGCCCAGTCTACGGGGGTCGGGGCTGGGGGAAGGGGCGCAACGATCTCCAAGCCCGGGTGGGGGCGCTGGCCGAGGGGCATGAGCTGGTCTGCGGCCTCCGCCGTGGCGATGAGCCCGTCGAGCGCGGTCGCCTGGCCGACCGCGGGGAGCCCGCCGTGCCCCCCGAGGCGCTGCTGCAGTTCTCCGCCCGGCAGTACGACGACCGCGAGCGCACGAATCCGACCGCCGGTGGGCCCAACCAGGTGCCCGAGCGGTTCGATCCGGAGACAGAGCTGGAGTGGAGCCGGGTGTGGTCACTGACCCTCGAGCGCACCCGCGAGCTCCCGGCCCCGCTGTGCTGGTTCGGATCAGCCGTACCCGGCTTGGGTGCCGCGAACTCCAACGGCTGTGCCGCCGGCAGCACAGCCGAGGAGGCCATCCTCCACGGCTTGGGAGAGCTGATCGAGCGCGACAGCGTCGCCCTTTGGTGGTACAGCCGGGTCCGTCGCCCAGGGGTAGATCTGGACAGCTTCGGCGACCCGTACTACGAGCTGCTGCGGGAGCACCTGGCTGAGCTCGGACGCGAGATGTGGGTGCTGGACCTGTCGACCGATCTGGGTGTGCCGGCCTTCGTGGCCGCCTCCTGCCTGACCGACGCCGGGCGCTCAGCACCCATCCTCGGCTATGGGGCCAACCTGGACGCGGCGACCGCCGTCTCGCGGGCGGTGACCGAGCACAACCAGATCCTGGCCGCGACGACGAGCCCGAGTCTGGCTCCAAGACTCGCCAATCCGTTGGCAGGTGTGGATGCCGTGAGCCAGCCGTGGCTTCTGCCAGATCCCGCCGTGCGGCATCGGCGCGCCGGCGACTACCCCTCGGCCGCCACCGACGACATCGCCAAGGACGTGGGCATCTGCGTGGGCCGACTTGCCGAAGCCGGAATCGAGGTGCTGGTGCTTGACCAGAGCCGCCCCGAGTGCGAGCTCCGGGTCGTACGGGTGACGGCACCAGGACTGCGTCACTGGTGGCGACGCCTGGCGCCTGGACGGCTCTATGACGTGCCGCCGGCGATCGGCTGGATAGCGACGCTACCGACCGAAGAGCAACTGAACCCTCTCGACCTGGTGTGACCGGTGCAATCGGCCATAAGCCATAGCCTGCGTCTCCGACCCGACGCCACTGTTGACCGACGCGCCGACGGCATGTTCGATCTGCGTCTGGTGGGTCCGGCACGGGGGACCTGTGCTGTTCGCGTGACGCCGTCGGCGGGGCCGCTAGTAGCTCAGCTCGCAGCGGGTCCTGTGTGCGAGGCTCAGCTCTTGGCCGCCGGCGGGCTCACGGCCGCCATCGCCGTCGATCACCTCGAACGCCGGGGCTGGCTCGAGCGAACAGCGATCGACGGGTCCCGACCGCTCGCCACTCTACAGCCGCGCGGCCGGAGTGATCCTGCCGGCGAAGCCCCCCTCGCCCGCCGAGACGGACGGTTGTCGCGTTTTGCGTTGCTTCGGACGGAGTGCAGGCAAGTCGTCGTAGAGTCGGCTCGCGCCAGCGCTCGTGTGATACTTCACGAGCCCTCGCTGGCGAGTCTCGTGGCCCAGCTGGGCATCGGCTTCGAGCCATCTGTTCCGGGATTGGATCGAACGGCGATCGACGCGGTGATCGAGCTGTTCGCCCGCGGTTTGTTACTCGACGACGACAAGGACGGCCAGGACGATGACGGTCGTCTGGCGCAATGGAGCCTGCCGGACCTCATGTTTCACCAGCGGAGCCGGCTCGGTCGTCATGCCGAGCCCTCCGGTGCGACTGGAAGGTTTCGGCCACCGCCCGCGCTCAGGGCCGCCGCCAAGCGACGGCTTCAGCTCCCGACGCCGGATCTCGATCGGATCCAGCGCTCGGACCCTTCGTTTCAGACCGTGGTCGAACGCCGTCGCTCGCTGCGTGATCACGACGGGCTCGCCCCCGTATCGGGTGCTCAGCTCGGCGAGCTGCTGTATCGCTCGGCGCGCAACCGTTCCGTAGGGGCCAGTCAGGGAGAGGATTGGGTTGATCGCCCGTATGGGTCCGGCGGTGCCCGTCACTCACTGGAGCTCTACCCGCTCGTGGTCCGCTGTGCGGGAGTCGCCGGGGGTCTGTATCGCTACGAAGGAACCAGCCATGCCCTGGAGCCAATCGCTGCTGAAGACCGTGCTCTCCGAGCCATTGTCGTCCGGGCGCGCTTGCAAGCGGTGATGAGCTCTGAGCCGCAGGTGGTGCTGCTCATGACGTCGAGGGTTGGCCGGGTCATGTCGAAATACGAGTCCATCGCCTACGGGCTCATCCTCAAGGAGGTGGGGGTCCTGATGCATCAGCTCCAGCTGGTAGCGACAGCGATGGGCCTGGCCTCATGTCCGATCGGGAACGGTGACTCGGAGGAGTTCTCTCGTGCGAGTGGCATCGATCCCTATGAGGAGCCGAACGTAGGAGAACTGATTCTCGGTACGGCGGCCCGACGGGGCGACGATGCGTGAGCCTGGTTGCCGCCGATGCCTTATGCAGGACGAGCGATCGGCGACGCCGGTGACTGCACCCCGCTACCGTCTCCTTGGCCGAGCACGGTGCCCACAATCGCACGCCTGAATCACCCCACTGGGTTACCCTCGACGGGCAATGGGAAACAGCCGGCGATCGGCTACCGGTGGAAGCGTGTTCGGCCGACCGCTACGCGAGTTTCGGGTCCGCCTCCGCCCGGATCAGCTCCTTGCGCGCATTCGCGATCGCGAACGAGCGAACCTGCGGCGGGCGGCCCGGATCGCGATCGTGCTGACGCTGGCGTACTGGGTCGTGGAGAAGGGCCTCGGTCGCCCGAGTGGGGCGTTGGAGGCCGCCTTTGCGGTCTTTGCGTTGCTCCTCTTTGCCGACTTCGGCGGCCCGATGGGCCACCGATTCGTGGCCTACCTGCTGACCACGCTCGCCGGGCTTGTGATGCTCGCGATCGGGTCGCTCGCCGCCTACTCGGGCTGGACGAGTGTGCTGGTGGGCGCCTTCGGCTCGTTCGCCCTGACGTACGCCGGGGTACTGCGTGGCTACGTCGCGGCCGCGGGGCTCGCACTCCTGATTCCGCTTGTCATCGCGTTGACGGCCACGCCCGCAGTCTCCGAGATCCCGAACGAGTTGGTCGGCTGGGCTATCGGATCCGGGCTCGCGATCGCCGCAGCGATGTTTTTGTGGCCGCTGTATGCCCAGAGCAACCTGCATCTCCGGGTGGCGGCAGCGCTCGCGGCCGCCGCCGCCCTGATCCATGCGCTCTGGCCCGAATCGATGGAGAACAACCCCGACAACGCGAGCGCCGCCGTCGGGGCCTTTGAGGCCGCCGCCGCGGACGTTGATGCCGCGTACGACGGTCACCTGCTGCGACCGGGCGCCACGACACCGCGCGACCGGTCCGTTATGCTGGCCGTCGACGGCGTGGCGCGTCTGAAGACTTTTCTCGCGTGGGTCGCCGAAGCGACCGACCGCCGTGCGAGCTCGATCGACCGATCACTACTGGCGGCGTGCGAGCAGATGCTGAAAGCGTGTGCCCGAACGATGCGATCCGGCGCTGAGTCACCGATACCATCAGCGCTCAACGCGGCGCGCGAGCAACACACGATCAGCACCGAAGCTTGCGCCAGCGAGGCGCTCGCGCGAGGTGAGAGCGACGCGGTGGCGACGACGCTACATGACAGCTTCAGAGTACGGATCATCGCGCTGCAGACGCAGCTGATCGCCACCGACATCCGCGGCGCGGTGGGTGCCCCACCCGACCGGGATGCGGTGGCGACGTACGGCGGCGCGGCGCTACGGCCACACCGCCGCGGACTTGGCGATGTGCTCAAGGCGCAGCTCCACGTCGACTCGCCGTGGTTTCGCAACAGCTTGCGCACGGGGCTCGCGGTCGGTCTCGGCATCCTGATCGGCGACCTCGTCGACTTGGAGCACGGATTCTGGGTCGTGCTGGGCATCGTGAGCGTCCTGCGTCTCGACGCCCGCGCGACGCAGAAGGTCGTCGCCCGGGCCTTCGCCGGGACCGTGATCGGGTTCGCACTCGGGATCGGCGCGGTAGCGCTCATCGAGAACAGCGATGTCGCCACTTGGGCCCTGTTGCCGATCCTTGCCTTCCTTGCAGCCTGGGCGCCCGGCTCGCGGTCGGTCATCGCCTCACACGCGTCGTTCACGCTGTTCGTGATCGCGCTCTACGAGCTCTACGACCCGACACATTTCCTCACCGCCCAGACCCGCCTGCTCACCGTCGGGGTCGGCTTGACTGTCTCGCTCCTGGTGAGCGCGCTGCTCTGGCCGCGCGGGGTCACGGCCGCCATCGGCAACACCGTGACCGCTGCACTGCGGGCGGCGTCGGACTATCTCGTCGCGGCGTACGATCGCATCACGAACGGCCCGGTCGACGACGAGCTCGTCGAGCGCCAGGCAAGGGCGGCGCGTGCCGCGATCCAGCGCTCCAACGAGACATTCGACCTCGCGATCAGTAGCGTGGCCAGTCGCCAGCTGACGCATGTGCCCGCAGTCGCGTGGGCCGGGCTCGCCAGTGGGGCGACCCAGCTCGCGTCCACGGCCGGCCTTGTGACCTTGCTCGCCCGTATGCACCAGGCCCGCCACCGCTGTCCTTCCGCCGAGGCCGCGATCGTGGTGTCCGCGCACCATGTGCGGGCGCGGATCGCCGAGTCCGCGCGACTGCTCACGGAGCTCGACGACTTGTCCGCGGCGGCGCAACTCGTCGTGTCTCCGACGTGGCCGGAGCACCTCTCGACGTTGAACGGCCACGATGGACTCGACGACGTGCAGGAGGCGATTCGGGATTGCCTGCGTGGCTGGTCGGGAAGCTCGGACGAGGGGCTTGGCCGCGACGCGATGGTGCTCGTCTTGCAGGCGGACTACCTGCAGCCGGCCAGCTGGCTCGCCGACCGCGTTGCCGCCGCCTGCGTGCGGCGCAGGTGAGCGGCGGCACCGATCTTGCTCAGATTGCAGTACGTGCCGACGGCACGATGGATCGCATACAGCATGAACGGACGCCGCCAGGTGGGGGTCATGCTGATCGGTCCGAACCTCCGCAGTCGACCAAGACGGAGAGCCGTGTTGCCTTGAGCTGGCCGTTCGAGCGGAATCAGATCGGGAGCGTTTGGTGGCCGAGGGTCGGTTGGTGCGAGCGTCGGCGCCATGGCGCCTACCCGAGCCCGTTTCCGCCTCGGCCGGTGAGCCGACCACCGAGGAGGTGCTCGCCGAGCTTCGCGGCGAACGGCTCTGAAGCGACCATGATCTACATGGACTCCTCGGCCCTCCTCAAGCTCATCCACCCGGAACAGGAGACGCCTGCCCTCAGAGAGTGGCTGGCAGGACGGGGGGATCGAAGGGTCGCTACACTACTTGCGTGAGTGCGCAGCCAGTTGTGGAGCCAGGAAACGAGCAGTTCGGGCTCGCCGTCGAGACCTTCAAGCTGCTCGGCGACGTGACTCGCCTGAAGATCCTGTGGGCGCTACTCCACAGCGAGCATTCCGTGGGGGAGCTCGCCGGTCATGTCGAGGCACAACCGCCGGCTGTGTCTCAGCACCTGGCGAAGCTGCGGGCCGCCCGACTGGTGCGGGTCCGTCGGGATGGAAACCGGATCTTCTACGCCGCTGAGAACGCCCATGTCCGCCATCTGGTCGAGGAGGCGCTGTCCCATACCGAGCATCTTGTCGGTGCCGCCGTCCATGGCGAGCTTGGCGAGCCCGCTTCGACGGGGCGAAGGCAACGCGGCGCATGACATCCGATGAGGCGCCGCGGGGCACATCCCACGCCCAAGACCACCGGCACCGCGGTGGTGTCCGAGGTCTTGTCACCAGAATCCTGCGGCCCCACAGCCATGATGCTGCCGACTCCGTCGACTCCGCCCTGGAGGCGAGTCGGGAGGGAATGACCGCCCTCAAGATCTCCCTCGGCGGCTTGGCTGCAACCGCCGTAGTTCAGGTCGTCATCTTCATCATCTCGGGCTCGGTGGCCCTTCTGGCCGACACCATCCACAACTTCGCCGATGCGCTCACGGCCCTGCCACTGGGCCTGGCCTTCTGGTTGGCACGACGGCCGGCGACCAGGCGCTACACCTATGGATATGGACGGGCCGAGGATCTGGCCGGCGTCTTCATCCTCGTCACGGTTGCCGCGTCGGCCGGCGTCGCGGCATGGGAATCTGTCAATAGGCTCATTCACCCCCAGCAGGTCAGCCATCTCGGATGGGTGATCATCGCGGGACTGGTGGGTGTCGCCGGCAATGAGCTCGTCGCCCAGTACAGGATCCGAGTCGGTCGCAAGATCGGCTCGGCCGCGCTGGAGGCCGACGGCTACCACGCCCGCACCGACGGCATCACGTCCCTCGGCGTCGTCGTCGGCGCCATCGGCGTGGCCGCAGGCTGGCGCGCCGCCGATCCCGTCTTCGGTCTCCTCATCACCGTGGCCATCCTGGTGATCGTCAAGAGTGCCGCTCGGGACATCTACCGCCGGCTCATGGACGCTGTCGACCCGGCCCTGGTCGACAGGGTGAGCACTGTTCTGCGCACAGTCCCCGGTATCGAAGATGTCGAGTCGGTGCGAGTGCGGTGGGTCGGCCATGAGCTACACGCCGAGGCCGACGTAGTTTCCGACGCGGATCTCAGACTGTCCCGAGCGCACGACATCGCCGAGGATGCTCGCCACCGTCTCCTCCACGACGTGCGCCGCTTGAGCTCGGCGACCATCCACTCGAGCCCCTGCGATCATCACGGAGTCGACCCGCATTCATTGACAGCACACCATTTCAAGGCGCGCTAGGCCGAGGGGGTAAACTTCAGCGACGTCCGCCAATGCCCCATCAGGCCATGGTCGGGAAGCCCGTCACCCGCAAGGTCGTCCGATGGGCGAAGTTCGCTGGGGACGCCGACTGGCATCGTCGGGAGTCCGGCCTAGTTCGAATCGGTCCGAGAGGTGACCGAGAAGAGGGCAACGCCCTGTTGATTGACTTCAACATCCAAGAGCTTGCCAGTAAGTGCGCTTGCAGCCTCGCGGTCAACAAAGAGGGCAGCACCTTCGAACGAGAGGACATGGTCGTCGAGGTGAGGGCCCTTGACCACGCTCAGTAACAGGGCGCCGGGCGGCGTGTCAGTTGTGGTGATTCGCAACCCTGAGCCGGGCGTCGGCTCACGGTCGCCGACAACTTGCACGATGGCCTTCGCCGCTGCGGGACTTACGGCCAGTCTGGACGGATCGATCTCGATCGGCGTCATGCCCTGTATGCCGCGACTTTGCGAGACATCTTCAACCGGCGTTCAACGTGGGCCTCTAGACTCAGCGGCCCTGGGTGGTAAGTCGGCCGTGTCGGGAAGAACCAGCAGCCGGTCGAGTCCTGTCAGCGCCAGAACCCTACGCACTGGCGCGCTGGCGGCCTGCAGGAGAAGCTGGCCGTCGACGTCGCGTAGAGCCTCGAACACCCCGACAAGGACCCGGACGCCAGTGGAGTCCATGAATTCGACCGCACCGAGGTCGAGCGCCACCTCCTGATGGCCGCGCCGAATCAGCTCTCCGATGGCGTCGGCCAACTTCGGGGCCGAGTAGAGATCGAGCTCGCCCCACATCGTTACGACGATTGGGTTGCCGCCATCGACGCTGTACCCGAATTCTGTCGGTACCTTCATTGCAGTCGCCCCTTTGTGCGATCGGTGGCTGCTCGTGGTGGCCCATTGCCGTCTGGGTCCGATCTGTCCACGAGGCGAGCACATTACATAGAGCCGAAGCCCGACTGAATCTATGAAGCTGACACCACTGAGGTCGACGACGATGCTGGCTCGCCATCATCTGACGCGTCGAGTCTGAACGGGTCCGGTAGCTCGATCAAGGCGTGACCTTCCGCAGAGTTTCCTGACCAACCTCCCTGACCCGGTCTGCCGCCCCCGCGAGAGTCCCCGTGACAGCATTGAGAGGAGGCATATCGGGTGAACGCGGATGCGGGCGGACCGGAGCCGCCTTCTTTGCT
>DASXCO010000202.1 GCA_036491125.1 Acidimicrobiales bacterium
ATCGCGCCACACGCCCCGCCGATGATCTTGACCGTCGACGGACCCGCCCGCGCCACGGCGGCCCGTACGGTGGGATCGGTGGGCAGGGGCAGTCGGCCGGCCGGCTGGGGTTCGAGCTGGGCGAATACCTGGGGGAGGCCCGTGGCGTCGATGAGCCGTTGCAGCCTGGAGAACACCGACGGGGCTGGAGGCAGGATGCTCCCCAGGCCACGCAGTACGGCCGAGTGCTGGATCTCGGAGGCCAGCCCTCGGATCGGGGCGTTGGAGATCATGCCACCTATGAGCCAGGCGGCGGTCAGGGTCGCGGCGCCCGCCAACAGAGCGCCGATCGCGGCATCGAACCAGGCCAGCTTCCTTCGTCGCAGTCGACCCCACAGGCGCACACCCAGCTCCCGTCCGAACGCGCCCCCCAGCAGCGCGAGACCGAAGACTGCAAGAAGCGCGAACAGCGCCTTGGTCAGCGGATCCCCACCCAGGCGAGCGACAACCGCGGCCAGCGCCCCTCCGGCCACGAGCCCGACGGCGAGTCCTCCGAAGGAGAGCAGCTGGACCGCCCCACCCAGGAGAAGGCCGTGGACGGCGGCCGCGATGACAGCCAGCAGGATGATGAGGTCGACCCAGTTCACCGCCGCCGGCCCTCTACGACGCGCGCGCCAGTGCCTGGTCGAGCCACTGTCGGAGGGCATGCTCGGGTGCGGCGCCCGTCTGGCGGGCAACCACCTCCCCTCCGCTCATCAGCAACAGCGTCGGTATGCCCTGCACGGAGAACCGCTCGGACAGCTTGGGCGCTTCGTCCACGTTCACCTTCACGAGCTTCACTCGGCCCGCCAGCTCCTGAGCCAGGTGTTCGAGCGCCGGGCTCACCGTGCGACACGGCCCACACCAGGGCGCCCACAGGTCGACCAGCACCGGGACCCTCGACTCATCGGCGATCTCCGAGAAGCTGTCGTCGCCGGCGTCAACGACCCACGGAAGTGGGGAGCGGCACCGACCGCATCTCGGCGTCCCCGTGGCGGCCGCCGGTAGCCGATTGTTGCTGCCGCAGTTCACACAACGAACGATGTTCATCGTCATGGATCGGCCTCCTCGCGCCCGGCGTCACCTGGAGGCCGGTCGGGCTCGGCACTGTGCGAGGGAGTGAGAGACGGTACGGATCCGAGGAGCGGAAGCGTATGAGGCGATCGACGACCTCGTGGCCGACCAAGCTCGCCTACCGCGGCAGGGCTGGGCGGGGATAGAGGGTGATGACCGTTTGGTCCCCATCCTCACCCACGATATCGATAGCGCGCGTGACATTCGGAGCCGGGGGGTGGACGAAGATCTGAAGTGGATGATGAACGGTGTGTCGCAGCACCACTGGATACTGGCTACTCCTGCCTCCGACGCCGACGATGACGGCGTCGTCGCGGTCGTCGTACTCGATGTAGGCGAGCGGGATCCTCTCGGCCTCCTGCTGGTCACCGAACTCGTTGCTCAGCACTTCGATGGTGACATCGTCGGTATCGTGCTCCTTGGTCACCGACTCTAGAAAGTCCCGCCACGCCGGACGTGGAAGCTCTTCTTTCTCCAAGCTCACGTGATCGGCCTCCTCTCGCTTCGCCTTCGCCAGTCGCCCCTGTCGGCAACGACCCGGACATTCTGCTTGTCACTGTCGCCGAGAGATGATTGGGCGCGCGCGGCCACGACCGAAACGCCCCTCATCTCGGAGCGGCTGGCTGCTCAACCGATCCGCTCGTGTATGTAGCTCGGTCATCGCCGGGATGCAACTTGTCTCGTTCCTGTCCGGAGAAGCCGAGCCGACTGCGGCCCAGCATGGTCGGCTGGATCAGCGATCAACGACAGACTGATCGAGCTGGGCATGGACACCTTGCTCCCGGTCCCCTACTCCAATGACCTGTCCCGAGGCCGAGCTCCAGCTGCGTGGCAAAGCCCACGCCCCCTTCCTTTAGGGGTTGCATTCCGTTGTCCACGGCGATAAGCATGAGGTAGCGGCTGAGCAGCAAGCCGCGCCGGGAACTGGGACGCCGCGGTGCGGTCGTGCCTCCCAACGGCGTAGCCGTGGCCAGCTCCTCTCTTTGGGCCGCCGCATCAGCTGACCACCGGTCGCCGAAGCGGGGCATCCCGCGAGAACGAGCGCCGATCTCCCTCTCTCCATTTCCTCCGCGCGTGGACCGGGGCCGCTTGTCCCACGAGCATGCTGAGAGGCGATCCGAGTGACTCGGAGTTGCGCCCAGGCGAAGGCGCATGCGAGGAGACGCAACCCGGACGATTCGCAGGGAGGGACTCAATGCCCAAGGCGTTCACGACCGAGGCGGGCTCCGAGGACGTTCCCGGACTCCCGGCTCGGCACATGGAGCGATCACACTCACGAACGCTGGCGCCCACGCGCGCTCCTCGTTGCGGCGGCTCCCGATCGATGCCGATCGACGCGGTTGACCTCTACCTTCACGAGATTCGTAGCTACCCGACGCTGTCCAAGGACGACGAGGCCTGCCTCGGCCAGGCGATCGAGGCGGGACGGATTGCCAGCGACGAACTCGGCGGCCGAAGACGGCGGAGCGGGGAGCGCAGCCACCGCCTCGAGGATCAGGTGGTCAGGGGTCGACTCGCAAGAGCGGAGTTTATAAGGGCCAATCTGCGTTTGGTCGTGTCGGTGGCCAAGGGCTATCGATATACCGCCATGCCGCTCGCCGACCTCATCGGGTGCGGCAATCTCGGCCTTCTCTCAGCGGTCGAGAAGTTTGAATGGCAGCGCGGCTATCGGTTCTCTACCTATGCCAGCTGCTGGATTCGACAGGCGATCGTACGTTGGATCCAGACAGATCGGAGAGTGGTCCACCTGCCTATCCACGTCGGTGCAGCTCTTGGTCAGCTTCGCCGCACGCAACGGCAGCTGGAGGCACAGCTCCAGCGTACGCCGAGCCAAGCAGAGCTTGCTCGAGCGGTTGGTCTGCCCACCGATCGTGTCGTGGAGCTTCTCGGCTACGAAGTCGAGCCCGCCTCGCTGTCTCAGCCGATTGAAGGCACGAATCGGGTCTTGTCCGACGCCGTGGCCGACCCAGCCAGCGGAGCAGCGTTCGAGGAGGCTCTCGACTCGACGTTCAGAGCGCAGGTCGGCCAGATGCTCGGCATTCTCACCGCTCGTGAGCAGACGGTCGTCCGATTGCGCTTCGGGATGAGTGGCAATCGACCACATACGAGGGAAGAGATCGGTCGTCACCTCGGCCTAACCCGGGAGAGGGCCCGGCAGATCGAGGTCGAGGCCATTTGCAAGCTCCGCCATCCCGCCGTCGGAGCGGACCGCTGGAGAGAGCTGATCGCCAGGTGACTGCTGCGCGGCAACCTTGGGACGTGTCACAACGGTCGGCCAGAAGCCAGGATGATGCTTGCACCTGGCCCATTGTCGAGCTAGGTAGGAAGTAGCTCGCAGGATGGAGGTAACAAAAGTGGCGCTGCCAACACGTCGTCGGGACACCGGGACCTGGGATCCGTTCGCTGAGATCACCGACATGACCCATCGCCTGCAGGAGCAAATGGAGGCTTGGCGTGGCCATTCGACGATGCCGGGAGTTGGGTTCACGCCATTAGCTGACATCGAGGAGACCGACGATGCTTACAGCATCGAGGTCGAGCTGCCCGGCGTGAGGAAGTCAGATGTCTCCATCGAGCTCGTTGGCCAACGGGTGATCATCTCCGGGGAGCGACAAGAGAAGGAGCGAAAGGGCGTCATTCGCCGTCGAGCGCGGCGTGTCGGTCGGTTCCGCTACGAGGTGGCGTTGCCCTCGGAGTTCGACGATTCTCGAGTTGAGGCGACGCTCAAAGACGGCGTCCTGATTCTACGCTTGCCGAAGCCGGCCAGCGAGAAGCCTCGGCAAGTCACTGTCAGCTAGGTTGACAACCTCAGCGGTGGCCTTCATCGGGAGGACGCGCGTGCCTTTGATGGGTGTAACCAGGTTCGAGCGCTTCTTTCGAGTCGCGGTCAGTCTGGACGTTCACAAGAACGATCTCAAGCGCTACAGCGACTTTGTCAACGAGCAGATCTATGACTTGCTCCTTCGTGGCGACGCGACCGCCAAAGCGAACGGCCGCGACATCATCGAGCCGTACGACCTTCCGATCACCAAGGGGCTCCAGGAGAGCATGCACGAGTTCGAGCGCATCGATGAGGACATCGAGCTCGAGCCCATCCTGGAGCACCTTGCCGGGCGGCCCCAGCTCGACCGCGGGTACGGCGAGGAGACCGAAGCCCGACTCCCGACCGTCGTCGGTGGGCTGAGCGTGGCACTGGGGCGCACCCTGAAGGTGCTCGACCCTGATCGGAGGACACCTCGCTCGGAGGACTGGGAGCGCGCCTTTCGGATCTTCGATCTGCTGCTCTAGACGAATGACGGCCGCCGAGGGCGGCCAACGGGCATCTACACCCCGGCGAGACCCGTCGCCTCTTCGAGGAAGCCGTGGATGAACTGGACGGCCATAGAGCCCTCGCCGACGCCCGAGGCCACCCGCTTCACTGATCCGCTTCGGACGTCACCGACCGCGAAGACCCCCGGAGAGCTGGTCTCGAGGAGTGATGCCGACCATTCGGAGGAGTCACTCTGCTGCGCGTCGTGGACAGCCCGGGTAGCAGCGCCTCCGGTGAGGAGGAAGCCGCGATCGTCGACGGCCAGGAACCGCGCGAGCCAGCCGGAGTTGGGCTCGGCACCGATGAACACGAACAGGGCCGATGCCTCGAGCGGGCGTGACTCGCCAGTCTTGTCGTCGACGACCAGGAGCGCTTCGAGCACTCCCTGTCCGATCAGCTCTCGTACCTCAGAGTGACGCAAGACCTCCACGTTCGGACTCCGCTCGATCTGGTCCACGAGGTAGCGGGACATGTTCTTCCCCAGATCGTCTCCACGTATCAACAGACTCACGCGCTGAACTTGCTTCGCCAGGAAGAGTGCCGCCTGTCCGGCGGAGTTCCCGCCGCCGACTACGGCGACCGGAGCACCTCGGCACCGCCGCGCTTCAAGCTCGGTTGCGGCGTAGTAGATGCTCGTGCTTTCCAGCTCTGAGACGCGGGGCACGTCCAACCTGCGGTAGCGGGCCCCCGACGCGATGACGATCGTGCGGCCGGAAATCTCCTGGCCTCCCTCGAGGCGGACGAGGTAGTCCCCGCCCCTCCGCTCGAGAGCCGTGGCTTCTGCCGGGACGCTGATCGTTGCACCGAACTTCTGGGCCTGGATTGTCGCTCTCTCCGCAAGCTCCGACCCCGGAATGCCCGACGGGAAACCGAGGTAGTTCTCGATCCGGGGAGAAGTCCCCGCCTGGCCGCCTGTTGCGATCGAGTCGAGCACCCGCGTCGTCAGGCCATCCGACGCAGCATAGACGGCCGCCGTGAGTCCGGCGGGGCCCGCCCCGACCACGACGACATCACTGACTGACTCCTGGTGGACTGGCACGTGCAGGCCGATCGCGGCCGCCAGTGTCATGGTGCTCGGGTTGCGGAGCACCTGGTCCCGCCAGATCACGACGGGCGTCTCCTCCGGCGCCACGCCGAGATCACGTAGCACCGCCTCCGCCACCTCGTCCTCTTCGACGTCGATCCACTTGTGAGGCAACACGTTGCGAACCGCGAAGTCACGAAGTCGTCGCGTCTCGGGCGAATAGCGCGAGCCGACGATCTTGAAGCCGGTCCCGAGCCCGATCAGCACCGAGCGGCGCGCGATGAAGGCTCGAAGGATCGCATCCCCTATTGAAGAGTCCTGAGCCACCAGCTCGCGAAGGCGGTGGACCGGCACGACAAGCACCTCGCCGGGTTCGCACACCACCCCAGTCAGGAAGACGGCTTGACCAGTGAGGAGGCTCAGCTCACCGAGGAAGCGGCGCGGGCCGTGAACGCTGATGATTCGACCGTCTCCCGCGGGCCCCTCCCGTATGGCGACCCGTCCTTCGAGGATCAGGAAGAAGTCGCAGGTCGGGTCACCCTCCCGGAAAAGCAGCTCGCCCTCTCGAACCTGTCGTCGTTCACCGTATCGTGTGATGACCTGAATCTGGTCGTCACTCAGTCTGGGGAATGCCCCATGGACATCCGGTGTCTCGGCGGGGGGCCCGGCGTCAGCGGTGTTCACGACCACGATATTGGAGGCAATAGCTCGGGATGCCCGGTGATGCAATCCCAGGTTGTCATCGATAGGGTGTGGGCTCGTCTGGGAG
>DASXCO010000203.1 GCA_036491125.1 Acidimicrobiales bacterium
CAGCGGCTGCACGCGCGCGCTGGTGAACCAGAATGCGGCGATGAAGATCACCAACCAGATGAGGGGGTTCTTGAGTTTGGTGCCGAGAAGGCGAAGGCTATCGAGGTCACCGGCGGTGCGTTCGAAGTGCGGGCGGAGCTCCTCCTGGAGGCCGCGCCGGTCCGCAACCTCCCAGGCCCAGGCGTTGGCCGCGTCCAGGAGGTCGAGGCGACGGGCGTTGTGGTCCCGCATTCGACGAATGAGCTGGTAGTACATGTAGAGATAGAAGAACCCGACAGTGAGGATCCCCCATCCCAGCGCGCTCCAGAAGTTGGCGATGTAATCGGTCTCATGGCGCCGCTGGTACGCCGCGTGGAGGCGCTCGATGGGCGGTACCGTCGGGACGCCGAACCCGCCTGCGGTCGGGGGCGCGGCTGCTGGAGGTGAGCTCTGCCAGGTTGACGCTCCGCTGTCGATTCCGCTGTCGCCGGACTGCCAAGCCTGGCTAGACGACGGGTCGTCGCTCATCGCGCACTCCTCCGCCTCGGGCCGAGTAGAAGGAGTGCTCAAAGGTCCCGACCCGGCGAGGAGGACTTCTGCGCGGTACCGCCCTTCGGCTGATCCGGGATCGCATGCAGTGAGCGCCTTCCCGCCACGTCGACGGATGCACGGGTAAACATCGATGAGCGATAGGGCATGCTACGCCCCTTACCTTCGCCCGCGGACCGATCCTCCCGGTGGTGTCCGAACATGACAGTGCGACGACCATCAGACGACCGGCAATTTTCGTTCGGCGGGACCCGGATCGTCCACGTGCTGGTCGGTGATCCGCTTCGCCGTATCTGCTGAGCCACCGGACCGGCGGCCGGCGTCTCTCGCCCCGGCCACGGCGGCCTGTCCCAGGCTGATGCCGGCGTCGTTGGGCGGGACCCGGGAATGGAGGAGCACACCGAACCCGGCGCGTTCTAGACCAGCCACTGCCCGCCCCAGCAACAGGAGGTTCTGGAACACGCCACCCGAGAGGGCCACTGTCCGCAGGCCGGTCTCGGTGCGGATGACCTCGCAGGCCTTCACGATCGTGGCAGCGACCCCGTTGTGGAAGCGCGCCGCGATGGTCGCCGGTTCCTCACCGGCGCGCAGGTCATCGACGACCGCGCGCACAAGGTCCGCTCCGGCAATACGGAAGGGCCAGCCCCCGCTGATCGTGGCCCGATAGGCGCTGGCCTCATTCGGATCGGCGAGCTGCTCGAGCTCGACAGCCGCCTGACCTTCGTAGTTGACCGTGTCTCTTACGCCCAGGACGGCGGAGACGGCGTCGAACAGACGGCCGGCGCTGGATGTCAGCGGCGAGTTGACCCTCGACCGGGCGAGCTGGACGACGTCGTCCCAGCGAACGCGGTTCCTGCGTACCACGTCGAGATCATCGGGGACTCCGAGCTCGTAGCAGTGGTCGAGAGAAGCCGCCGCCATTCGCCACGGCTCCCTGATGGCTGCCGTGCCTCCAGGCATGGGCACAGGCTCGAGATGCCCGACCCGGTCGAATCCCGCCAAGTCGGCTACGAGGAGCTCGCCTCCCCAGATGGTGCCGTCGGTTCCATAGCCGAGACCGTCAAAGGCGACACCGATGGCAGGTCCACGCTCGCCGTTGTCAGCCAGGCAGGACGCCACGTGGGCGTGGTGGTGCTGTACCCTCTCGAGCTCGACACCATCCAGGTCCAGGGCGTGCTTGGTGGA
Organism: Acidimicrobiales bacterium; assembly: GCA_036491125.1. Taxonomy (NCBI): domain Bacteria; kingdom Bacillati; phylum Actinomycetota; class Acidimicrobiia; order Acidimicrobiales; species Acidimicrobiales bacterium. Next base: position 1,714 of record DASXCO010000203.1, read on the forward strand.
GAGGTACTCAGGGTGGAGGTCGTGGGCCACGAGCTCAGGGCGCACGTCGAACAGGCGACAGAAGTGCTCGATGCCGTTGGTGAACGACCGCAGGGTCTCGAAGTTCTCGAGGTCCCCGATGTGATGGGAGACGAACGCCCGGCGGTCCTTGCCGACGCAGAAGGTGTTCTTGAGCTCGGCCCCGCACGCGAGCACCGGGCGAGGGAACGACCAGGGCAGCGTCAGCGGCTGGGGAACGTGGCCCCGCGAGCGCCGCAGCAGCAGCTCGCGACCACCGAAGGAACGAGTGACAGAGTCGTCGGTGCGGGTGTGGATCGGCCGGTCGTGCACGAGGAAGCCATCGGCGATAGGTGCCAGCCGAGCGCGTGCGTCGGCGTCGGCGTAGGCGATGGGCTCGTCCGAGACGTTGCCGCTGGTGAGGACGAACGGACGCCCCAGCTGGCGAGCAAGCAGGTGGTGCAAGGGGGTGTACGGCAGCATCACGCCCAGGAATCGGTTCCCGGGAGCGACCGACGGGGCGACCTCCACATCGCTCCGGCGGCTCAGCAGCACGATCGGTCGCGTGAAGCTGGCCAGGAGAGCCTCCTCGGCTGTCCCGACGAGGCAGAGCCGGCGGGCTTGCTCGATGTCGGCGGTCATCACGGCGAACGGCTTGTCCTCCCTGTGCTTGCGGGAGCGCAGGGCCGCCACGGCATCGTCGTCGTCGGCTGCGGCGGCAAGGTGGTAGCCGCCGAGTCCCTTGATGGCAAGGACCGCTCCACTTCGCAGGAGGGTTGCGGCCGTCTCCAGTGCGTCGCCGTCGACTGCGCGCGCGTCTCCGTCGAGCATCCGTAGGGTCGGTCCGCACGCCGGACAGCAGAGCGGCTGGGCGTGGAAGCGCCGGTCTCCCGGATCTAGGTACTCGCGGGCGCATTCGGCACACATGGCGAAGCCCGCCATCGTGGTGAACGGCCGGTCGTAGGGCACGTCCGTCACGATCGTGAACCGGGGCCCGCAGTTCGTGCAGTTGACGAAGGCGTAGCGATGCCGGCGGTCAGCCGGGTCGAACAGTTCCCTCAGGCACTCATCACAGGTGGCGGTGTCGGGCGCGATGAGGGTCTGGCGTTCACCACCGCCGGCACTTTCCACGATCGAGAACCCGACCTGCCCGGTCGGTTCCACCCGGTGAGCGGTCACCCGCTCGACCAGGGCGAGTGGAGGGGTCTGCGCCCGCAGCGACTCGCTGAACCGGGCCACAGCGGCCGGACTCCCCTCGACCTCCACGAAGACGCCTGTCGTGTCGTTGCCGACGATCCCCGCCAGATCCAGCTCATTTGCCAGCGCATGCACGAAGGGTCGGAACCCCACTCCCTGCACGATCCCATCGACAAGGATTCGCGTCCGTATCCGGCGGGCCCCGGGACCGCCCGCCTCAGCCATCCTCAGTGGACCGTCGGGGTCCCAGGGCTCGCTGCGTCAGCGCCCACAGCACGTGATATGTCGTGGTCTGGGCCTCCTGGATGCGGTGCACCGACGACGCGGGGATCACGAACAGGTAGTCGACAGTGCCGGCCTCCCTCATTCTCCCCCCGTCGTAGCCGGCGAGCCCGATCGTCAGGAGACCGCGACGGCGGGCCTCGGCGAAGCCGGCGAGCACGTTCTCT
>DASXCO010000204.1 GCA_036491125.1 Acidimicrobiales bacterium
CGGCCCGGGACGGAGCCCATCGAGCACGAGGTCCACGTGACGCTCCCAGATTCGCGGCGCGGTGCGGCGAGTGGCCTCCACGAGATCCGTGATCGTCCAGAAGAGGACCACGAGGTCCTGGTAGACGACGTCCTCACGCAAGGCGCCGAAGTCTTTGGCCCGCTGGATCAGGGCCTCCATCGCCGCCGCGATCTCTCGTCGGACCGCGGCGGCGCCGGCCGCGCCCCACAGCAGACGTGACGGCAGGCCGTGGGCAGCGTGGAACGCCGTCGCCTGACGCACGAAGCACTCCAACCCGTCGCCGCCCGACGACTCGAGCGATCTCCGAGCAATTTCCAACGTCTGCTGGTGCAGCGGGAACACGGCGGCGTCGAGCAGGTCACACTTGGTCGGAAATCGACGGTAGATGGTCCCCACTCCCACCCCGGCACGCTTGGCGACCTCTTCGACCGAGAAGGCCGTCCCACGCTCGTCGAAGACCTCTCGCGCCGCGATGAGGACGCGCTCGAGGTTCCGAGCGGCGTCCTGGCGCAGCTCGTGGCTCGATCCGTCCCCCCGCTGGACCCTCATCGGACCTCCATCGCCTGACTCGCGCTGGTCCCAACCCGCGTGCGACGGGAGGAATCGCCACCCACCTCCGGACCAGCCACTCCCTGGGGCGACGCGGGGACCACGATCGCCGCCACCGTGGCGAGCAGGAACGCGGCGGCCATGAAGCCGAAGGCGATCGCGTAGCTCCGCTGCGAGGGGTAGCCGCTGGCGAGTACGCCCGCGGTGAGGATGCTGGCAACGATCTGGCTTCCGACGGCTCCCCCGATGGTCCGGATGTTGGCGTTCATCCCGGTGGCGATGCCCGTCACGGTAGCCGGAACCGCGTCGACCACGAGGTTGGTGAGGGCGGCGAACCCGAGCCCGAGGCCGAGCCCGGAGAGGGCACTGGCCGCGTAGACCTCCCAGGGCGAGCCGTGGGCGACAGCAAGGACGCCGAATGGAATCGCAGAGGCGACGCCGCTGAGCACGAGCGCTCCCTTGGCGCCGATGGCAGCGGTGATCCGACCGTTGTACAGGCCGGCCAGCAGGGTGCCCGCGGCGCTGGGGACCAGGAACACGCCAGCCATGGTCGCGGACGCCCCGAAGCCATAGCCGGCGCGAGCGGGGGTCTCGACGAACGGTGGCAGCACGACGATGGACGCGTACATGCCAACGCCGAAGAGCAACGCCGCCACGTTGGTCCACCACACCGTCGGGATGCGCATCATGCGCATGTCCACCAACGGCTGGCGGGCCCTCAGCTCCACCCGCACCCAGATGACGAAGAAGACGACCGTGGCCGCGAACAGCCCGATCACGCCGGCCGACCCCCAACCCCAGACCGGGCCCTCGGTGACACCGACCAGCACCGTGATCAGCCAGACCGACAGGAGCACGGCACCCGGGACGTCCAGCTTCCCGGCCGTCTTCACCGGGGACTCGGGTATGTAGCGGATCGTGGCGACCAGGGCGGCAAGCACCAGCACCAGCGGGAACCAGAACAGCCAGTGGTAGGAGAGGTGCTGGACCACCGGCCCGCCCACGATGAGGCCGACGCCGCTTCCGATGCCAAGGAGGGCGGAGATGAGCCCGATTCCCCCCGCCACTCTCTCAGTCGGGAACTCGTCGCGGATGATCCCGAACGACAGCGGGAACACGGCGCCCGCCACTCCCTGGATCACCCGGGCCACGATGAGCAGCCAGAGTGAACCGGCGATGCCCCCCAGGACCGTGCCCGCAGCGAGGACGGCGAACACGACGACGAGCATCTTCTCCTTGCCGAACATGTCCCCCAGGCGACCGAGGATCGGGGTGGCCACCGACGCGCTGACCAGGAAGGCGCTCAGAAGCCAGGCCACGGCCGACTCGCTCGTATGAAGGTCGTGCTGGATAGTGGCCAGCGCCGGCAGCACCATCGTCTGCATCAGGACGTATGCCAGGGTGCCGATGGCGAGCACCCCGAAGGTCACCCGGTAGTGCTGGCGCGGCGCGTCTTCGTCCGCCGTTCCCTTGCCGTCGAGCACAACCGGAGGCATCCTCCGAATGCTAGCAACACAACCGGAGCAGGGTTCCGGTTAGCTGGGTCCCGTCTCCGGCAGGGACCGGTGGGGGCCGGGCTAGGCGGCGGCGCGCTCGAGGATGTGGACCCCGCACGCTGAGCCGAGACCGATGACGTGGGCCAGGCCGACGGTCGCGCCCTCGATCTGACGATCACCCGCCTCCTCCCGGAGGTGGTGACACACCTCCCAGATGTTGGCGATGCCGGTGGCGGCGATGGGATGGCCCTTGGACTCGAGGCCGCCCGAGACGTTCACCGGCTTGGGGCCGTCGCGCCAGGTGGCACGGGACTCGAAAAACGGCACGGCTTCACCCTCGGCACACAAACCGAGGTTGTCGTAGTGCACGAGCTCTGCGGTCGCGAAGCAGTCGTGGAGCTCGACCAGGTCGAGGTCCTCGGGTGCGACGCCAGACTGCTCGTAGGCCTGGTTGGCCGCGTCGCGCGTGAGGGTGTTCACGTCGGGGAGGACCTGGCACGCCTCGTCCCAGGGGTCGGTGGTGAGGACGGAGGCGGACACCTTCACGGCCCGCCGTCGTTGGGTGGGATCGAGCGTCTTGAGCCTCTCCCCGCTGACCACGACGGCCGAAGCGGCGCCATCACAGTTCGCCGAGCACATGGGCCGGGTATTGGGATAGGCGATCATCACGTCACCCATGATCTCGCCGAGGGTCATCTTCTTGCTGTAGGCGGCGAGCGGATTGAGCGTCGAATGAGTGTGGTTCTTCTCGCTGATCCGGGCGAAGAGCTCGAAGGTCGCGCCGCCGTGCTTGTACCCGTACTCCATTCCCACCTGGGCGAAGACGCCCGGCATGGTCTCGGTGCCGATGCGGCCGTCGACCGTGGCGACGGAGCCGTAGCGACCGCGGGGCTCGTACACCTTCCGGTCGCTCTTCGGCGCGCCGCCAGCGAGAAGTCCCGCGCCGGCAAGCTTCTCGACGCCGACTGCCAATCCCATGTCGCACTCCCCCGCCTTGATCGCCATGATGGCGGTTCGCAGGGCAGTGGCACCGGTCGCGCAGGCGTTGGCCACGTTGTAGACGGGGATGCCCGTCTGGCCGATCTGCTTCTGCAGCTGCTGGCCGATGCCGGCAGCGGCGCCCATGAGGTTGCCGGCGGCGATGACACCCATGTCCTTCATCGAGACGCCGCCATCGGCGAGCGCGTTGAGCGCCGCCTCCGCCGCAAGGTCCACGGTGTCGAGGTTTGGATGCTTGCCGAACTTCGTCATGTGGATCCCGAGGATCCACACATCGTCACTTGCCATCAGGCTCCTCCAGCGGCTCGAAACCGAAGCCGACCGCCTCGGTGCCATCGTCGTCCGTACCAACCACGTAGGTAGCCAGGCGGACCTTCATGCCGAGCTTCACGTGCTCGGGATCCGGCGTGGTGTTGATGACGTTGGCGCGCACGCTGGTGCCGCCGCAGTCGACGACCGATGCGACGAACGGGACCGGGATGCCCGGCGCGGCCATCGACACGATCGTGAACGCTCGTAGCTCGCCATCGGTGTCGACCGGAGCCTTGTGGAATCCGGTCGCTCCGCACGACGCGCACGCGTTGCGCCGGTCGAAGTACCGTGCACCGCACGAGGTGCACTCGTTCGCCTCGAGGTGCGGCTTCTCGCCCAAGACCAGGTAGTCAACCAACGGGATCTGTGTTCCCACGCTTCTCCCTCTGGGCTCCGCCGCAGTGGCGGGTCCAATTTGACCCTATCTCTAGCTGCCTATGTACGTCGACCCGAAGGCCTGCAGGAAGTCGTAGGTCTCGGAGACGGATCGGGTGGTGCCAGACATGATGAGCCAGCTTGCCCCCGCCGACTCCATGGCGCCCAGGGCATCACGGTGCCGCTCGACATCCTTCGTGGTATCGGCGATGGTGCCGTCCCCGTAGGGTGCGGCGACGTCCAGAGCCGCACCTCGCTCGCCGGCGAGGCCTCGGAGCTCGGCGACTTTGGCGGCGATGTCGGCCTTCTGGAGGTGAGGCGTCCGAGCGGTGGCCGCCACCTGGGCGGGACCGACGAGCGGCATCCAGCCCTGGCATCGCTCGGCGACGCGCCTCAGGGTGCGCTGGGCGTTGCCGCCGAGCCAGATCGGGATCGGCTCCTGCACCGGCCGGGGGCGGGCGATCACGTCCCTCGCCTCGAAGTGCGTCCCGCGATAGCTGAACGGCTCGCCGCTCCAGTGCATCGGCAAGACATCGAGCACCTCGTCGAGGAGCGCGTTGCGCTCGTCGAAGTCCACACCGAGGGCGAAGAACTCCGACTTCTGATAGCCGGTTCCCATTCCCAGGATGAACCGACCGTCGGACACCTTGTCCACGCTGGCGGCCGCCTTCGCCAGGAGCGAGGGGTTGCGATAGGGGGCCACCGAGAGGTACGTGAGCAGCCGCAGTCGAGTGGTGACGGCGGCCGCGGCGGCAAGAGCGACGAAGGGGTCGAGGGTCTGGTGGCCTCCCGACGCGAGCCACCGAGCGCCCGGAACCGGGTGCTCCGTGAACGCCAGCCCGTCCCAACCCGCGTCCTCGGCCGCCTTCGCCACCTCGGAGACGGGACCGGCGTCCAGCAGGTCGCCGTCAAGACCTTGGTGCTCAGGATAGGCGTAGATGTACTGCATCGACTCCCTCGCCTTTGATGTCCACCTGTATGGCCGCCGCTACCTCTTCGTTTCTCGTCACCACGTCGCCTGACGATACTGTCATCGCGGACACCGGTCCGGCAGAGTGAGGCAACAGAGTGGAGATCGGTTTCGCATCCATGAACACTCCCGAGGACGGGGCCCCCGCCGAGCTGGCCCGAGCCCTCGAGAAGCGCGGCTACGGATCCATGTGGGTGGGCGAGCACTCCCACATTCCCGTGGCCCGCCGCACCCCCTACCCCGCCGGTGGCGAGCTGCCGCCGCACTACCTGAGGATGATGGACCCGTTCATCACCCTGACGGCGGCGGCTGCCGCCACGGAGCGGCTGCTCGTGGGAACCGGCGTCGCCCTCCCGCTCGAGCACGACCTGCTGGGCCTGGCCAAGTCCGTCGCCACCATCGACCGGGTCTCGGGCGGACGGTTCCAGTTCGGCGTCGGCGTCGGCTGGAACGAGGAGGAGCTGGCCAACCATCGCCCGATCCCGTGGGCCGAGCGCTACCGGGCTCTGGCCGAGTGCATCGCCGCCCTGCAGGTGCTGTGGTGCGATCACGAGTCGGAGTTTCACGGCCGGTACTACGACTTCGACGCCGTCTGGTCACATCCCAAGCCGGTGACGACGCCCCACCCCCCGGTGCTCTGCGGCACGGCCGGGCCCCTGGGTGTCCAGCACACCATCGAGTGGGCCGATGCCTGGCTGCCCATGGACATCGCCCTGGGCGACGTGGCCAAGCGGGTCACGCGGTTCCGGGCGCGGGCCGCCGAGGCCGGCCGGGTCGACCTCCCGATCTCCATGATCGCGTGGGGAGATCCCACCATCGACACCCTGCAGGCGTACCGAGACCTGGGCATCGAGCGGGTCGTCCTCGGCCCCGGCCGCCAGGGTTGGGACGATCCCGGGACGACCTACCCGTTCATCGACCACCACGCCGCCCACGTCGAGGCGCTCAGGTAGCCCCCTTCCGACCCGACTCGCTGGGCACACTTCCGGCCACGGTGCGAAGCTACCCGTCGAGTGGTAGACGGCCGGGAGGACGACGATGCGCAAGCTAACCGAAGCGCGGACGCAGTACGGAGAGCTCGTCGACGCGGAAGGTATCTGGTGACATCCGCGACGGCGGAACCAGACGGCCGCCTCAGGGACCTCCGGGGCCAGGTGGTACTCGTCACCGGGGCGAGCAGAGGCGTGGGGGCAGCGACCGCGCTGGCCCTGGCCGAGGCCGGCTGCACCGTTGCCTGCGCGGCTCGAGCGACGTCCGAACAGCCGCAGCGAACCCCTGGGACGATCGACGACGTCGTGCGCCGGATCGAGGATGCAGGAGGTCAGGCGCTGGCCGTGCCCACAAACCTGGCCGACGAGAACCAGGTGGTGGCGATGGTCGGGAAGACTGTCGAGCATCTCGGCCGCGTCGATGTGCTCGTCAACAATGCGGCGATCACGTTCGTCGGTGACCTGGATATCCCGCTCAAGCGGCACGACCTCGTCATGGAGGTCAATCTGCGTGCACCTCTCGTCGCCATGCGCGAGGTGACACCTCACATGATCCGCCAGGGTGGCGGAGCGATCGTCAACATCTCGTCCGCCGCCGCGCTCCACCCGCACCCCGGCCTCATGTCCTACGGCATCTCCAAGATCGGTCTCGAGCGCCTCACGGTCGATGCCGCCGCTCAGCTGCAGCGCCACCGCGTCGCCGTCAACTGCTTCCGGATCGACGTCCCCGTGGCCTCCGAGGGCTTCGTCGCCAACACACCGGGAGTGGACCGGTCGACCTGGGAGCCCAGTGACGTCGCGGCCGAGGGAATCGTCTGGATGGTCCGCCAACCGACCACCTATTCCGGGCGCCGGGAGAGCATGTACGCGCTCCGCCGTCGGGAATCGATCATGAGGTCTCGGGCGACGCGAGAGTGGGACGGTCCGTCCCCGCCCACCGAGCTCTTCGACGGCCTGGCGGAGGGGGGCGAGACCAGCTTTCGCGAGCCGTACGAGTCCCTATGAGTCACGTGGCCCCCTGACGGTCACCCGTACCACCGTGACACGTCGGCGGCCACCACTACGATCGTTGTGTTTCGCCTGCTAGCGCGAGGAGCTGGACATGGACGTTGGCATCGGTCTCCCCAACTCGCTGTTGGACGTGGAAGGGCCTGGGCTCGTCACGTGGGCTCAGCGATCGGAGGAGCTCGGCTTCTCGGCGCTCAGCACGATCGGCCGCATCGCCTACGGATCCCACGAGGAGCTGATCGCGCTGGCAGGAGCGGCCGGCGTGACCGAGCGGATCGCACTCATGCCAACCGTCCTGGTGGCTCCGCCACGTCAGGCTGTCCTCCTGGCCAAGCAGGCCGCCACTCTCCAGTCCATCTCGAATGGACGATTTCGACTCGGGTTGGGCATTGGCGGGCGTGACGACGACTGGCTCGCGCTGGGCGCGCAACCGACGCACAAGGGTCAGAGACTCGAGGAGTGCATCGCCACCTGCCGGTCGGTCTGGGCGGGGACCCAGCCCGATGGCGCCCTGCTTCCCGTGGGACCCAAGCCGTCGCGCCTGCCCATCGTGCTGGGCGGGTACTCGGAGCCCTCCTTTCGGCGGGCGGGCCGACTGGCAGACGCCTTCGTGGCCGGGCCCATGCCGCCCGAGGCGGTGGCGGGCGCCTACGAGGTGGTCAAGGCCAGCGCCGCCGAAGCCCAACGCGAGGCACCACCGCTCTACGCGGCTCGGTACGTGGCGATCGGAGACGACGTCGCCGCCGAAGCCGATCGCAACGCGCACAGTTACTACGGCTTCGCGGGTGACGCCATGGTGCAGATGGTGCGGGACGCGATCCTGCGCTCATCCGACCAAGTACGCGCGACGCTCGACAGCCTGAAGCAGGCAGGTGTGGCCGAGGTGTGCCTCTGGCCGCTCACGCGCAGCCTCGACCAGGTCGACCGGGTCGCCGACGCCGTCAAGAGTTACCAACGGTGACGGTGTCGGACGGGCAAGCGACACGCGCCTAGTCGAACGAAGAGAAAAGCCCGGAAGGCCGCCATGGGCTCCCGGGCTTTTCTCCCTCCGTGTCGGACCGAGGATCGTGACGACCAAACGATCCCGGGGGGAAGGACCGCATCGGCACAGACCCTCGGTGCATGCATTTCGGTTGTGCAGATCAGGGTACCCAGGCACTGTTTCGGAAGGGTCTTGGCGGTGTGAACATCTCGTTTCTGCGCGCATCGCGTGGCGCAGCGCCGGGCCCGCGGCCCGCTGGGTCGAGCCAGGGCCAGGATCTGAGCAGGACCTAGGCAGGCGAGGCCGAATTGGAAGGCCATGCGTTCCCGTCGCCGCGCCCGAGTGTGGGCCGTCGCAGCTGGCGTCGGCATAATCGGCCTAGGCATACCAGCGACCGCACGAGCGACGGGGGTCCCGGTGGCCCCGTCGAGCGGGTTGCCCGGCGCCCCGCCGGTCACACCGCCGACGACATCGCCGGTGCACTCACTCGGCACGGTGGACGCCGGCACCCCGGTGCGCGATTTCGGCGCCTCACTCCCGCCCTCCTCGCCGATCGTCAACAACCCCGACCCGGTCGTCTGCGCCATGGGATGCTGGGAGTACACCTTTGCTGTCCCACGCGGGTCGTCGGCGCCGGTCCTGGTGTCCGTCAAGAGCACAAAGGCCGGGCCGGAGGGTACGTTCAACGCCGACCAGGGCTTCGACCTCTACGTGTACGGCCCTGACAACAAGCTGGCCGCCGCCGCCAACGGAGTCGGTGCCAATGGTCAAGGCGCCCAAGTCACCAGTCCGGCTCCCGGGACCTACACGGTGGTCGTCACCTACACCTACGCCTACGACACCGGGTCCGGGTTCACCGGCGAGGTGCGGCTGATGGCCGGGCCGTCGTGGACGCCACCGCCGGCCACCTGTGGAATCGCCGTGTCCGGTGTCACTGGCTGCTTCGACCTGCCAAGGTTGCAGGCCCTGCCGGCGTTCGCCTTCACGGCCTCTGGTATCCCCCCAGCGCCCTCGTCCCCTCTTGGCTTTCCCATCCCGTTGAACCTGCCCCTTCCCACCTCCTGCTACGCCGACGAGACCGTCGGTCTCGACAACACGCAGGTCACCCACCTCAACAATCCCACCCTGCGATGCCTGCGGTTCACCACCGACATCGTGAACGTGGGGGCCGGTCCCCTCACGGCCCAGATACCAGCAGCCGCAGAGGGCTCGGGTGGCCAGCCCCAGGTCGGTTACGTCCCCGGCGACTGCAGCGCCTACCAGCTCGTGTCACGCCCCAACGGCTCGGTGGTCTCCCGCCCGGCCGGACCATGTGAGTTCCACGTCGAGCATGGCCATTTCCACTACAACAACCTCCTCTTGTACGCCCTGTATCAGGCCGGTTCAGGCACGACGCTCGGGCAGCAGGTCGGGGTATCGCAGAAGGAGTCCTTCTGCCTGACCGACGACGACTACGTCGGCTTTGGCAGCGCCTCGACGAACGGGCCGCGGGCCAACGTCGGCCAGCCCGACTGCAACCTGCCGCGGGAGGCAAACGTTCCCCAAGCCGGCAAGCCCGGATCAGGGACGTTCGTCACCGAGGGGATCACGCCCGGCTGGGGCGACGTCTACACGTGGGACACACCGGACCAGTACATCGACGTCACCCACGTCCCCAGCGGCACCTACGACGTGGTCGAGGAGACCAACCCGGGGGGTGCCATTCTCGTCGCCGGCCCGGCCCAGACCTGCTCTGTCACGAAGATCCAACTGACAGTCGGGTCTCAGTCGGACAGCGCCCAGGTGCTCGGCTCGGCGGGCTCCATCCCCTGCCCCGCCCACTGAGAGCCACTGCGCGTAGCCCTCGTACGGCCTTCACGTCTGTCCCGGGCGTCCCCCTGCGAGGTCACTGCGATGCTCGTCCATGACTTGATGGGGCGCTTCGTCCGAGAGGAGGTCGGCCGCCAGCCTCGCCACCATCCGCCCGACCTCGGCGTGCTGTTCGGGCGACCAGCCCGCCAGCAGGCGTTCCAGGCCTTGGTGGCGTGCGGTCATCAGGCGACTGAGCGCTGCATCGCCGTCTGCGGTGAGGGCGTACCGGTCTGGCTCCTGCTCGGTCGACGACGAGTCGCCGGAGGCTACCGGGCGGCTGGTACCCGAACGCGGCCGGTCTCCGTCGAACCGGATCAAGCCCGCTCCGGCCAGCGCCAGTGCCTCTCGATTGACCGCAGGTCCCGGCAGGCGCAGGTGATCAGCCAGGTCGGCCAGGCCCATGCCCTGGTGCCGCCCCATCCTGAACAGCAGCCAGACGGCGGGCGGCTCCAGGTTCACATCCGCACGTTCAGCCAGGGTGCGGTAGATCTGGGCCCGGTTCTCCCGAGCGGTGAGCACGCTGAGGGCCCGGGCGAGCTCGTCTTGTGAGCCACGGGTGTGAGGGATCGCGGTGGGAGCCAGGGTGTCGGCGGGATCGGGAGCGCGGGTGGTGGTGCGCAGGGTGAGCTCGGGCAGGAGCCAGGCGAGCAGGAACGCCACCCCGGCGATAGGCACGGCGACCAGGAACACCGGCCGCAGCGAGGCGGCGTAGGCGTCGATGAAGCCGGTGCGCACGGCGGAAGGCAGCTGGGCCAGCTGGGCCGGGCTTACCCCGCCCGTCCCCGACAGCCCGGCCGGAAGGGACACGTGGCCGAGAAAGCGGGTGAGGTTGCCGACCAGCACGTTGGCGAAGATGGCGCCGAACACAGCCACCCCGAAGGACCCTCCAATGGAGCGAAAGAAGGTGACGCCCGAGGTTGCCGTGCCCAGGTCCTGGTAATCCACCGAGTTCTGGATGGCGATGACCAGCACCTGGATGACCGAACCGATGCCGAGGCCGAGGACCAGCATGGCCAGGCTGGCTTGGAGCGTCCCGGTGGTCGGGGTCAGCTGGGACAGCAGAAAGAGCCCGAGCGCCATCAGCGCGGTGCCCACGATCGGGAAGACCTTGTAGCGGCCCCAGCGGCTGATGGCCTGGCCGCTGCCGATCGACGTGAGGAGGAGCCCGCCCACGAGCGGCAGCAGGTGCACCCCGGAGAGCGTGGGGCTCACCCCCTTCACCACCTGCTGGTAGAGGGGCAGATAGGTGATGGCCCCGAACATGGCAAAACCCACGGCGAAGCCCAGGGCGCCGGTGACGACGAATGTCCGGTTGGCGAACATCCGGGGCGGGATGATCGCCTCCGCCGCCCCTCGCTCGACCCGAGCGAAGACCACCAGCAGCGCCAACCCAGCCACGCCCAAGATCACGATGGGGGCCGACCCCCACGCAAAGCTGGTGCCGCCAAGGCTGGTGAGCAGCACCAGTGAGGTGGCCCCGAGGGCCAGGAGGGCGGCACCGGCGTAGTCGATGACGTGATGGACCCGTTGGCCGGCGGCCGGCAGAGCGATGGCCGTCACCACCAAGGCCACGATGCCGATGGGCACGTTGATGTAGAAGATCCAGTGGTAGGACAGGTTGTCGACGAAGAAGCCCCCCAGCAGCGGGCCGAGCACGCTGGACACGCCGAAGACGGCTCCGAAGAGCCCCTGGTAGCGGCCCCGCTCCCGAGGCGACACGATGTCGCCGACGCTGGCCTGGGCACCGACGATGAGGCCACCCGCGCCCAGACCCTGGATGGCCCGGAAGCCGATGAGCACGTCCAGGCTCTGGGCGAGGCCGGCCAGGATGGAGCCGACGAGGAAGATGACGATCGCGGCCTGGAAGAAGATCTTGCGGCCGTAGAGGTCGCCGAGCTTGCCCCAGATCGGGGTCGACACGGTGGAGGCCAGGAGGTAGGCCGTCACCACGAAGGACAGGTGGGACAGCCCGTGGAGATCGCCGGCGATGGTCGGCAGGGCCGTCGCCACGATGGTCTGGTCGAGGGCGGCCAGCAACAGCCCTATGAGCAGGGCACCGATGATCAGCCACAGCCGGCGCCTGCTCAGCTCGAGCTCAGGGCTGCCCCCCTGTCCGGCTGTCGAGACCGTGCTCGACATGGACCGCGAGCCTAGAGATCTGCGGCGGACCTCACCAGAGCCGACATCCGCTGATTGGACCCCAGGCGCTCAGTTGGTCGAGAACGCCTCCCCGTAGATGGTGTCGATGGCCCGCTCTCGCCGCCCGCGATCCCGGGCGTGCTCTGACGCTATCCACTCCGAATCGTCGTCGGAGCGGACGACGAGAACCGAGCCCTTGAAGTGGTGGACGACAGCGGTCGCCACCGATCCGAGCAGGACGCTGGCTGGCGCACTGTGAGGCCGGCCACCGACCACGATGTACAGCGCCGAGCGCTCCTCGGCCGCCTCGATCAGCTCACGGGCGGGCTCGCCGGCGCCCGGAGGGCCGGCGCTCGACGACTGGGCCGAGCGGTTGGTCGATCTCGTGCAGCGCTCGCTGCAGCCGAGCTGACGTCCACCCGCCTGCCCGTCACTCCCCCTGACGCAGGAGGAGCTCGGCGTACCTCGAGTCGTGCAGGTACTCGCTCAGACGCGGCTGCTCACCGCCCCCGAGGGCTTCGAGAAGCAGGTACAGGCTTTCGAGGGCCTCAGATCCGACCTCGGCGCGCAACTGGCGCTCGATGCCCCGAGCCGCCTTGCGCTGCGCCGCGAGGAACGTTGTGGCCCGCGGGGTGAGCTTGACGACCTTCTCTCTCGCGTCCGTCGCCGAAGGTCTGAGCGTCACGTACCGGCGATCACGGAGGCTGGCGACGATCTTGCTCGCACCTTGTCGCGTGATTCCCAGCTCCCGACCGATCTGTGAGATCGTCGCGTCGTCGGAGGTGGAGCAGATGCGCAGCACCCGCCCGTCAGGGAAGCCGCGGTCACCAAAGCCAGCTGCAGCCAGTTCCGCGTCTAGTCGACGCCGATAGCCGACCCACGCCTGGCGGAGAGCGGGGCCCAGACCTGGCTGTCGGGGTTTCGGCTGCGTGCTCCTGTCCCGTCTGCCTGCTGGTGAAGCCGCGCCGCTGGGGCTCATGGGCACTCAGCTCCCCTACCAGCCAGGCATATCGACAACCATAGTTGACATTTTACCAGGGGAAGATCTTGAACACGGCGGTGATGCTGGGGCCGATCACGCCGACGGCTGACCGCGGAGGCGCAACGACAGACGACGACGAAGTCGCGCCGGCTTCGCTCGTGGAACGAAGCCAGCGCCGGACCGTCAGGGGACCGTGGCGGCCCACACCCGAGGCATCCTTCCCTCAGTGTGCGCCTCCCGGCGACCTCTGTCGACCCCCCCTCCCCTTTCCGTCGTCACAGGGTGGTGATGAGGCCGCCGTCGATGAGGAAGTCAGCGCCGGTGACGTTCCCTGCCCGGTCGCTGGCCAGGACGAGCACCAGATCGGCGACCTCCTGTGGAGTGGTGAACCTGCCGGTCACGGACTGAGTTGCGGCCTGCTCGGCAACCGCCTCAGCCTGACCGCCCGTCGCCCGGGCGATGGTCGCTGCGACGCCGTCGTCGCTCAGCCAGAGGGCGGTGGAGACCGGTCCCGGGCTGATCGTGTTGACCCGGACGCCTCGCGGGCCGACCTCCTTGGACAGTGCCTTGGAGAAGTTCATCAGTGCAGCCTTTGACGCGCAGTAGTCGATGATCGTCGGGTCGGGCAGGACGGCGTTCACCGAGCAGATCGTGACGATCGTCGCCTGTCCTCGCTCGAGCAGATGGGGCAGGGCGGCGCGGGTGGTGCGCACCGCGGCCAGGAAGTTGATGGTGAGGGACCGCTCCCAGTCGTCCTCGCTGAACGAGAGAAATCCGTCGAGGTGAGGGCGGACAGCTCCGACGTTGTTGACCAGTACGTCGACTCCGCCAAAGTTGTCGACCGCCTCCCGGACAAGACGCGCTGGGCCCTCCGCCGTAGCCAGGTCGGCCAGCACAGGATGAACGGGCGCCCTGGCAGCGAGCTGCGACAGCTCATCGCTCGGGCCTCGGGCCCCGGCGGCGACGATCACACCCTCGTCGGCGAGCCCCTGGGTGATCGCCAGGCCGATCCCTTTGCTCGCGCCGGTGACAACGGCGACCTTGCCGGACAGATGAAGATCCATGGACGGCCCCCCGGGTCCCCCTACTCCGACGCCAGAACCGCTGGCGCTCGCATCCGAAACCTATCGCGGCCCCCTTGGCGGCGCGTGGAATTGGCGCCTGCAGAGCCGGCCGACGACTTGGGCCCTTGGTTCAGAGTCCGTACAGAGATGCTGCGTTGCCAGCGACCACGAGGCTCCGCTCGTCCTCAGGGATGCCCTCGAAGTTCTTCTCCACGATGGTCTGCGAGTTCGGCCACGACGTGGCCGGATGCGGGAAGTCCGTCGACCACATGATCCGGTCCACGCCGAGGTCGTGCCGATGCTGGAGGCCACGGGGATCGTCCACGAACGTGAGGTACATCTGGCGGTGAAAATATGCGCTCGGCTTGTCGTCGATCGCCGGGAAGTCGTACGGCCCCGCCGCCATTGAATCGAGCGTGTCGAGATAGAAGGGAACCCAACCGAGGCCCGGCTCGACCAGGACGATCCTGAGGTCCGGGAACCGAGCGAGGACGCCCGGAAGAATCCAGAAGCCGATCGTCTCGGCGAGTCGGAGGGCTGGCTGGGATGTGAAGATCGCCTTCTGCGGCGTTGGATCGCGGCGAAGCAGCTCCCACAACGACGCAACGAGTCCGAGGTGCTGGCTGATTGCCATGCCAGTCTCGGAGATGGCCGCCCACACCGGGTCGTAACGCTCGTCGTGATACTCGGGTAGCCCAACCTCGGCAGGGAACGTCGGGATGTGGACGGCTCGAGCTCCGTCGGCCGCAAGCGCATGCACCTGCTTCACGGCATAGCCGATGTCGATGAGAGGCACCTGGTACGCGGGGAGCAGACGGGTCGAGTCCGCCGATGCGAACTCCAACAAGACCCGGTTGAATGCGTCAGACGCCTCCCTCCATCCCTCCCGCATGAGAGGGTAGTGACGGAAGGCGCTCACCTCGCTGTACAGGACCTCGGCGTCCACGCCGTCGCGGTCCATGGCCTTCAGTCGCTCGCCTGGATCATGGTAGCCAGGGTTCGAGAAGGCCTCGTGGCTGAAACCGGCAGCCAGGACACCGGGATCAATGCCACCGAGCTCGCGAACGTGCTGGGCCCGCTCGGTCGCCACGGCATCATCCCAAGCGGCGTGGTACTTGGAGGGCATTCCCTCCTTGATGGCGTCCGGGGCGATCTTGACATGGGAGTCAACCGAGATCAGTCGTGTGGTCATTTGCCATCTCCTTGCGGATCGCAGCTCACCTCGCCTCGACGGGAGCGTCGAGGATGACGCCGTTTGCCGCCAGGGCGTCCACCTCGGCCCCGCTGTAGCCGTGGTCCAGCAGGAGCTCCCGGGTGTGCTCGCCGCACATGCACGGGCCGCGCTGGACCACGCCGGAGGTGCTGGACAGGTTGACCAGCAGACCGGGATCTTCGAAGCGCCCGACATTGCCAGCCCGGGTCTCGGCCACCAATCCTGCGGCGCGCGCCTTGGGGTCGTCGAAAAGGTTTCGACAGAAAGTCTCGTCCACGAGCTCCACCGGGATGCCCGCCTCATCCAGCGTGGCGAACCACGCCTTCGCCGGTCGCTCGCGGAGACGGGTCTCGAGAAGACGAGCGATCGACGAGGGATCATGGACGACAGACTCGGGTGCTCCAATCGCCGTAGCCAACTTTTCCCGATCCTCTCGCCGCACGGCAGCCAGGAAGACCCAACCATCGTCGGCGCACTGATACAGCCGGTAGAAGGGAGACAGACCGTGCTGCTGACCATCGACGTGGCCCCAGTCGGCGGGCTCCCCGTCTTCGTGTATCCACGCGTACGATGTATGGAGGAGCCCCGCGTTCACGATCGAGGTGCTCACCTCCTGACCTCCCCCGGTCTTCTCGCGGTGGTACAGGGCAGCCGTGATGGCAATAGCCGCCAGCAGCGCGTTGCCCGTATCGCCCATGTTCGACCGGGGCCAGAGCGGTGGGTTACCGGCATCGCAGGCTCCGTCTTCCCACTCGACGCCGGTGAGCGCGGATGCGCTCTGATCGGTGCCGGGAAGGTCCGACCGCGGCCCCTTCTCGTAGCCGCGGGTGTTGCAGTAGACCAGGTCCGGAAACCGGACCCGCAGCGTGTCGTAGTCCAGCCGGAGGCGAGCCGCCGCACCCGGACGCCAGTTCGTCGTGAACACATCAGCGCGTGCGAGAAACCTGTCGAGGACAGCGCGGCCGCGCTCGTCCTTGAGGTTCACGGCGATGCTCCGCTTGCCCCGGTTGGTACCGAGACCCATGTGCGTGCCGGCCCAGAACCCGTCGTGCAGCGCGTGCACCTTGATGACGTCTGCGCCCAGGTCGGCGAGCACCCTGCCCGCGAACGGACCGGCGACGCCAAGCCCCAGGTCGAGGACGCGCACGCCCTGCAAGGGATGCGCCAGCGAACGCCCGCTCGGCCCCCGCGGCGGGGCGCCCGGCGATGCTGTGGCCGCCTCGTCCAGCACCTCCGCCGTCTGCTCACCAGATCGGGGTGCTGGCCCGGTCACCGGGCCAGCCGTATCGCTCAGCTCGAGCACGTTTCCCACGTGGCGAATCCGCCCGACCTCTGGATCCTCGATCTCGACGACGCAGCCATCAGCGCGAAACGCCTCGTCGGCCAGAGCTTCCGCAGGCGAGCGCACCATGGCCACGCCCATCTGGGCCTCAGCTCCTGCCTGCACCCATGACGCCGACCGATGTTTCTTGAACGCCTCGGCGAGCTGGGGATGAAGGAACAGGCCCGTCAGGAGGCCCTCCGCGTCCATCGACAGGCGGTCAGGGTCGTCCCGATACGCGGTGTCAAGGGTCATGGGCTTCAACTCGTCACCCTCGGCGGACCCCAGCACCCAGCTCGGGCGGACCGTCCAGTGGTGAACCCATCGACCGTCCGCGCACTCGTAGAGGCCCTCGATCGACCGGGAGTCCGCCGGCCACATCCAGTACAAGGGAGCGTCTGGATGTTCGACGCGCTGCCAATTGAGGCACACTGCCGCCAAGGCTCCCTGCAACAGCGATGTCTCGACCGCTTGGCCCTCGCCGGACACCTCCCGAGCTCGCAGCGCGGCCGCCACACCGAGCGTTGCGAAGTACATCGCCCCAATGCTCGGCCACGGCGTCCGCGGGAAGATGGGACCGGTCCGACCCGCCCCCCGCACTAGACCCTCCGGGGTGTCGAACTCCGGATACGGTCCGTAGGAGCCTCGGATGTACTCCATGGGGGTCCCCCTGCGGCCCCGCTGGTCGTAGAGCAGGCCCGTGCGGGCGGCCACCAGCCCGTCATACCCGGGGCGGTCGCTGTGCTCGTTGTCGTGCCCGTACCCCGTGATCGAGCAGGTGATCAACCTGGGGTTGTCCTTCGCCAAGGTTGGCCGATCGACTCCGAGTCTCGCCGCCGTTCCCGGAGAGAAGCTCTCGACGACGAGGTCGGCTCGGGAAGCCAGCGACATGAACGCGCCGCGCCCGTCGGCGGAGCCGAGGTCCAGACGGGCGCTTCGCTTCCCGCGGTGCCATACGCGGTACCCCGCCTGGGATGCGAATGGGTCTCCCCCCGGCGGCTCGATCCGGGTCACCTGGGCGCCGTTGTCGGCGAGGATCATCGTCGTCATCGGCCCGGCGATCCCCCAGGAGAGATCGAGCACCCGCAGCCCGTCGAATACCCCGCTCACGCCTTCCCCTCACTCATCCTCAGATGCCATCGTACATAGTATACGCTATGGCTTGCCGGCCTGGCCAGCAGCGAGATGGCGCCACCGACACCCTCTAGCAGGTGGGAGACGGGATGAAGATTCTGGGATTCAACCGCGTCGAGTTGCTCATGTCGACCGAGGACCTCAACGACGCCGTTCATAGGTTCAACGAGCTGCTCGGGACGTCATTCGCCCCGCCGCGTGTGACCGCCGATGGCGACGTCCTCACAACCACTGATTGGGAGAACAAGGTCGAGCTCTTCGGACCAGCCCACCCCGACAGCCCCTTGATGGCCAGGATCACCGCGAAGGGCAAAGGCACCATCGGCCCGCTCGTCTGGGAGGTCGATGACATCGACGGCGCCCGCGAGTACGTCGCCAGCAAGGGCTATCGCATCCACTTCGAGTACGAGGAGCCGGGGATCAAGCAGATCATCCTCGACCCCGCCCAGTTCTACGGGTATCTCATCACCTTCATCCAGCGGTCCCACTGAGCTGGTCAGGGACACTGCAGGATGACGCCCGTCCTGCTGGCGGAGACCAGCGCCGTGCGAGCATCGTCGACTTGGTTGACCGAGACGCCGCGGAGCTGGCGGACGGCTTCGAGAGTGAGGTTCATCCCGTGTATGTATCCCTCACCAATGAGCCCTCCATTCGTGTTGCACGGCAGGCTGCCCTTCGGCCCGAGCTGCCCGTCAGCGACGAAGTCCTTCGCCTCGCCCGGACCACAGAGCCCGAGGCCCTCGAGCTGCATCAGCAGCAACGGGGAGAAGGCGTCGTAGATCATCGCCACGTCCAGGTCAGCCCGTGTGATCCCCGATCCGCGGAAGAGCCGGCGGGCCATGGCAGCCGAGCCGTCCATCACGGCGAGATCGGGGGCGTAGTGATTGCTGGCGATCTCCTCCTCGAAGAGGCCGGCGCCGGCAGCGGCGGCGACGACGACGGGACTCGGCGTGTCCGCCGCTCGGTCGCTACGAGTGATCACCAGGGCCACTGCGCCATCCGTCTCCTGACAGCAATCGAAGAGCCGCAGGGACGGCTCGGCGATCCAGCGAGAGGTCTGGTGATCCTCCAACGTGATCGGTTCGCCGTAGAAGTGGGAGTTTGGGTTGTTCGCCGAATAGGCGCGCAGCTGTACGACGGCCCGCCCGAAGTCCTCGTTCGTCACTCCGTACGTATGCATATAGCGCGTGGCGTTCAGCGACATCCAGGCCCCAGGAGTGAGCACTCCGTACGGCGTGCACCACTGCATTGCCGTCGAGCCGGAATGCTGCGATGTCGGACGGGTCCCCACCTCGGCCCGCCCGAAGCGGGCGCCGGACCGAGCCTTCACCGCCCGATAGGCGACGATCACCTCGGCTGCTCCTGATGCGACGGCTGACCCCGCGTGGAGCAGGACTCCCTGCGAGCCGCCACCGCCGTAGGGCACCCGGCTCGAGAATGCGATCTCGCCTATGCCGAGCGCCCGCACGAGCTCGGTCTCCTCGACAGGATCGATCGTGTAGCTGACGAGCCCGTCGACCTGACCCGCGCTCAATCCCGCGTCAACAAGGGCTGCCAGGATTGCCTCGCTGGCGAGCTGCGTCTCGCTACGTCCGGCGGCCTTGGAGAACTCCGTCTGACCGACTCCGACAATCGCCGTGGATCGGCTGATCACGCTGCTCATGGGCCAGATCCTCGAGGCTTGAAGACGGGCACCGCCCCATCGTCTCCCGTCGCCGCGAAGGCCAGCTCGACCGCCATCCCGATATGGACATCGCCGGCATTGATGTCAACAAGGTTGGAGAGCATTCGGACGCCCTCGTCGAGATCGACCAACACGGCAATCACGGGATAGCTGAAGGCTGGGTGTTGCGGATGGTGGAGGATCGAGTAGCTGTAGACGACGCCCGTCCCCGACAGGTCGACGACCTCCCGTTGCAGGGAATGGCAGGCTGGGCACATCGGGCGAGGAGGATGTCGCAGCTGGCCACAATCCCCGCACCGCTGCGCGACCAAGCGTCCTTCCCGCGCCGCCTCCCAGAAGGTGTGGTTGTCCTCGGTCAGGATCGGCGCCGGCCGTTGGACACTCGGGCCCGCTGTCATAGCGCACATCTCATGTGTGGCACCATAGTAACCACTATGAGCCTACGGCGACTCGGAATTTTCGCATCACTGCGCCGGCCTCACGGCTCCGGCCCGGTCTCCTGCTCGACAAACCGGGCGAGGGCGTCGGCCAGCAGCCGGCGCTGACGAACGAGCCTGTCAGTCTGCGGCGTCACCGCGTCGTACGCGAGCGTATCGAGAAGCTGCTGGCTGAATCCGAACCCGCGGAAGGCGAGAAAGACGGTGTCAGCGAGATCGCGTACTCTCGTCGCCGATCCAAGCGCCTCCCGCAGCAGGCGGCGAACGTCCTTGCTCGATCGCTCCGCCACCTCACGCAGGGTGTTGCGGACTTCGGCGCTGGTCTGCGGGTCGTGGTCCATGTTCAACGCGATCTGGACGTAGGCCAGGTACTCCGGCTGTCCGTAATGGCTGTCGAGCGTGTCCAGAAGACTGTGGAGGCGTGCTGCAACCGTCGTCCCATCGACATGAGCTTCGGCCACGAGCTCCGCGAACCGGCGAGCGCCCCTTTGCAGCACCGCCAGCATGAGCGCCTCTCGGCTGCCGAAGTAGTACTGGATGACGCCCCAGCTGACTCCCGCCCGACGGGTGATCTCGTTGCTGCTCGCACGGTAGAACCCCCGCTCGAGGATGCAGGCGACGGCGGCGTCGATCACGCGTTCGCGGGTGGCGGCGTCAACTCTGGCACCGGGGCGCGCGCCTCGCTGGGCAGGACCTCTCGTCGGGGCGGGAGACGCCGGGTTGCTCATGCCACCAAGGCTAGAGGACGACACCTCGGGCATGAGGGCGCATCGCCTCAATCAGCGAAGGCGAGGAACTGGTGGACGGATCGCACCGAGGCCGACCCTTCGCCCACGGCGGCTGCGACTCGTTTGGTCGACTCCGCCCGGACATCGCCGACCGAAAACAGCCCGGGGCAGGAGGTCTCGAACGGGAGCGGTCGCCGGCCAAGTGCATACCAGCGGCCGTCGAGCTCCTCTTTGCCCAGGGACAGATCGGTGAGCACGAAGCCCCGATCATCGAGGGCGTGCCCTGCAGAGTACGGACCGGGGGCGAGGCGGACCTCCGGTCGCGATCCGGGGGGGCTTCCATACCGGGAGGTCGCCCTGTTCAATGGTCCGTACGTGGACTGATCCCGACAGGGCCAGCTCGTCTCGAGAGAAGGGCGATTCCGATGACTGATGCTTTTGTGCTTGGCGGCGTGCGGACCCCCGTGGGCCGCTATGGCGGGTCGCTGTCCCATGTTCGTATCGACGATCTGCTCGGCCAGACGATGGTCTGGGCCTGCGAGCGGGTCGGCGTCCCTCTGGACCGCATCGAGGACATCGCCGCAGGCTGCGTCAATCCCGCCCACGAGGGGATGGGTGACATCGCTCGGTGGGCCGCCTTGGCGGCAGGGTTTCCCGACTCTGTCCCGGCGATCACCCTTAACCGCTTCTGCGCCTCGTCGCTGTCATGTGCGATCCAGGTCGCCAACTCCATTCGCGCCGACGAGCTGTCGGTGGGGCTGGCCGGTGGGGCCGAGTCGATGTCGCGCTCGGGCTGGGCGCTGATGAAGGGGGATGCGCCCTTCATGCCGCGTGGGCCGGTGCTCATGCTCGACACCATGTGGGCTGGCGCCGGTGGCCCACCCCACCCAGCGCTCCTCGCGCGCAACGCCTACATCGACATGATGCGCACGGCCCAGAACGTGGCCGACCTGTACAAGCTGACCCGGGAGGAGATCGACGCCTTCGCCCTGCGTTCCCACCTCCACGCGGCCGCCGCCCGCGACTCAGGTCGGTTCGCAGCCGAGATCCACCCGGTCGAGATCCCGGCCACCCGTAGGGAGCCCGCACGGCTGTTCGAGCACGACGAGAGCATCCGCGGGGATACCACCCCAGAGAAGTTGGCGGCGCTCCCGGCCCAACCAAACACGACCCAGATGACGGCGGGCAACTCCTCGCCACTGAACGACGGCGCCAGCGCTGTCGTCATGGCGAATGCGACGGCCGCCGAGGAGCTCGGAGCAGAGCCCCTGGCGCGCGTTGTGGCCTCCGCTACCCATGCGCTCGATCCGTTGGTGATGGGGATCGCCCCCGCGTTCGCCATCCCCAAGGCGCTGACCCGAGCTGGTCTCACCCCTGAGGACATCGACGCGTGGGAGGTCCACGAGGCCTACGCGGCTCAGGCCCTAGGGGTCCTTCGCGAGCTGCCAAACCAGCTCGACGGCTTCGAGGTCCCCGACGAGCGACTGAACCCCAACGGCGGCGCCGTGGCCATCGGCCACCCGTTCGGGTCATCCGGCACCCGTTACGTGCTCACCCTGGCGACCGAACTGC